>CAVHUN010000025.1:1208-7108 GCA_963639175.1 uncultured Prevotella sp. | reverse complement strand
GCTTAAAAGGAAAGGGGGAAATAGAATGAAAAAATTATCTTAAAATTTATTCTTAAACACTTAAAAATATGAAAAGAATTTTTATTCTTTCCATATAAAAATTTAAAAGAAAATGATTTATTTGTTAAAAATTTTACTTTGATTTTTTAATTCTTTCTAAATAATTTGTTTTATCTTCTTTTGTAATTTTTCTTAAAACTTTGCATGGGTTTCCTATAGCGATGACATTTGAAGGGATATCTTTTGTTACAATGGTTCCAGTTCCAATAATTGAATTATCACCAATTGTAACTCCTCCTAGTATTTTTACATCTCCACCTAACCAAACATTATTACCAATAGTTATAGGTTTTCCATAACATCCTCCATTTTTTCTTTCTTGAGGATCAATTGAATGATTAGCTGCATATAAACCGACATTAGGACCAATTAAAGTATTTGAACCGATACTTATTTTTGCACAGTCTAAAATAATACATCCAAAGTTAATGTAAATATCATCTCCAAAAGAAATATTTTTACCATATTCACATCTAAAATCTGGTTCAATCCAAACATTATGACCTACTTTATTAAATAGTTCATTCATAATTTCATTTCTTAATTCAATTTGATCATCTTCAGTTTTATTGTAGGCTTTAAATAATTTCTTAGCTTTAACTCTCCTATTAAATAGATCTTGATCAAAATCGTTATAGACTAATCCTTCTAACATTCTTTCATATTCATTCATAATACTTACACCAATTTATTTGTACTCTTTCTAATTGTTATATAACCATCTAGCAATGTCTATTGATAGAATAAACAAAATTGTCAATTTAATTATATCATTTCGCAAATTTAAAATATTTTGATTTTTGCGAAATAAGAAGTTGGTGATTTAATAAAAAATTAAATTGTGTAAAAGTTAGAATTTTAGAAATGATGGATTTAATCAAAAGCGATGTATTTTAGTTATTTTTTACAAAAATAGACATAAAAAAATCTGATACAAAGTATCAGACACATTTAATAATTTCATGGGGCGGATGAAGGGGATCGAACCCTCGAATGACCGGTTCACAGCCGGTTGTGTTAACCGCTTCACCACATCCGCCATTTGCTTTTATTACATTAGTAACTCAAGCGTATTTTATTTTATTCTATTTTGGTTTGTTTGTAAAGAATTATTATGTAAAATTATTTAATTTGTTGTATATTTATATAGATAATGAGAAAACTATTTAAATATTTATTTTCAAGATTTGCACTTATCTCTTTAATTATTTTATTACAAGTTGCTTGTATTGGTTATTTAATATACGCATTTAATGAAAATTCAGTTTATTATTTAGTAATTGTTTATTTGATTACAGCCTTATTTACTGTAATTGTTATGGTTAAAGATGTAATTCCTGAATATAAATTACCTTGGATTATGACGTTCTTATTTATCCCTGGTTTAGGTGTAGTTATTTATCTTTTGTTTGGTAGAATTAAGCTTAGAAAAAAAGATAGAAAAAAGTTTGAAACTATAGAAGAATGGAAAAGAAATGTCACTAAATCTAATTTAGATATTCAATCAATTGAAGATGTTAAAGTTAAACAAATATTCCATTATTTAAATGACTATACAAAATTAGGTGCTTATCAAAATACAAAGATAAAATATTTTTCAATGGGTGAAGATTTTTTACCTTCCTATTTAGAAGATTTAAAAAAGGCAGAAAAGTACATATTTTTAGAATATTTTATCGTTTCAAATGGAAAAGGATTTGATCAAATTTTAGATATATTAGTAGATAAGGTTGCTTCTGGGGTAGAAGTTAAAATGATGTATGATGATTTCGGTTCTATGTTTTATGTTAAATATTCTTTTGATAAAAAAATGCGTCAAAAGGGAATAGATTGTAAAGCATTTAATAGATTTAGACCATTTTTATCGTATATTTTTAATAATAGAGACCATAGAAAAATAACTGTTATTGATGGGAAAGTTGCTTATACAGGCGGATTAAATTTATCAGATGAATATTTTAATTACATTGAAAAGTTTGGAAAGTGGAAAGATAACGCTATTAGATTAGAAGGTCAAGCAGTCAATAATTTAAATGCTATGTTTATTGAAATGTTTGATGGTGAAAAAAAGGATGTTTATAGAGATTTTAATAAATATATAAATAATGATTCTGAAAAAGATGAAGAACAAAAAGGTTTGTGTTTTCCTTATCCAGAAGCTCCAAATCCAGTATATGAAGATAAAATTGCTAAAAATGTTTATTTGCATTTAATAAATAACGCTAAAAAAACAATAAATATAATGACTCCATATTTTATCGTGGATTATGAAATATTAGATTCATTATTAAATGCGTGTAAAAAAGGTATTCAAGTAAACGTATTGATTCCAAATATTCCAGATAAGAAAATTATTTATGATTTAACTTGCCAAACATGTCAAAAGTTATTTAATGCTGGGACAAATATTTATAAATATACACCTGGATTTGTTCATTCTAAAATG
This sequence comes from uncultured Prevotella sp., assembly GCA_963639175.1. Taxonomy (GTDB): domain Bacteria; phylum Bacillota_I; class Bacilli_A; order RFN20; family CAG-288; genus Scatoplasma. Next base: position 4,602 of record CAVHUN010000025.1, on the reverse strand, counting down.
ATTTTAGTTGATGATGAAATTGCAGTTGTTGGTACTATTAATTTTGATTATAGATCTTTAATTCATAACTTTGAAGACGCTGTTTTAATGTATAAAGTAGATGCAATTGAAGATATTAAAAATGATTTTGAATCTACTTTTGCTATCTCTTATAAAATGGAGAAGGCTGATTTTAAAGTGAATATTATTAAGAAATTTGCAGTTTCAATAATTTCTATTTTCTCACCTTTATTCTAAGTAAAAATTAACACTCATATATTACATATATGGTATACTTATTAGGTATTTAAAGAAAGTAGGTTTATTATGGCAAAAAATATTAAAGACGAAACAAATAAAGAAGTTGAAAAAGACACATCCACTTTGTTATCAAAAGATGAAGTAAGTGATGTCGATGATTTAGTAAATTTAAATAAAAAAGACGAAACTGAAGAAGTAAAAGAAGACAAAACATTAGCTGCTTTAAATGAAGTAGATAAATCTGGATTAGCCGATCAAGCAGTTAATGATAATGAAACTAGTAAAAAAGATGAAAAGAAATTAGATTCTGTATTTTCAAGTTTACCTAAATATGAAAATAGTGATCAAACTATAGAACAAAAAGTTGAAAATTTAAGACTAGATTTCAAAGCTAACTTAAATAAAACAACTAAGTTTTCTAAATGGGGATCTGTAGTTGCTATTATTTTCTTAATTGGCGCTTTAGGTGCTATGCTTGCTATTCCTAGCAATTTAAAATGGATTTCTTATGTTATTTTAGGTGTTGCAATTGTAATATTTATTGTAGTAATGGTTTTAGGTAAAAAAGAACAAAAAGGTGTTTCATTAGATATCTCTAGTTATGTTTTAGAATGCTTAACTACAATTGATAGTTATGTATTTACTAGAGATGAATTTTCATCTACTACATATTCTTTAAAAGCTAGAATGGATTTAGAAGATATCACTCAAGCTCACTATTTTGATACTATCAATGATTTCAATTCTAGAAACGTTGTTATTACTACTTATAAAGATAAAGAATTTAAAGTTGGTGAAATTGCTTGTAGAAATCCTTATCAAGTTCCAGCTGATAATTTAGATCATTCTAATGATAATGCTAAAAAGAAACCTCAATTCTCATATGGTATTTTTGGTAAATATGTCACTTATCCATTAACTTTAAAAGAAGATGCTTCTGTTATTATCATGTTAAAAGGTACAAATGCTTATCTTCCTACTTTCTTAGATGGATATGTTGAAATTAAAAATATTGAAGGCTTAGATGAAAATTATTTAGTTTGGTCTGATAACAATGTTGTCGCTTCAAGCTTATTTACAAAAGATATCATCGAATTATTAAATTCATTTAAATCCGATGATAATATGGAAAATATCTTTGTTAGTATAAATCACAATGGTTTGAAATTTGCTTTAAATTACAACGAATTAGTAATGGAAGTTCCTACAGAAAAGAAAGTAGTTGGCACTCCATATCAACATTATTATGAAGATATAACTAAAGTCTTAAAGTTCATTGATTTAGTAGAAGGAAAATAAATGTATTCTTGTATAATTAAGAGCTTTAAGCATGATGGCTCATCCCATAGAATGTGGATGTATCTTGATTATCTAAAAGAAGATGAAGACTTTTATTATTTAGCAAGCAAAAGATCTAAAGTTATTGAACATGATGGAAGAGAATGGAGAGCAGGTGAATCTTCGTTGTATATTCTTTCTAAAAATAGATTCTACAATGTAATTTGTATGTTTACTTCTCCAAATAAGGTCTCTTATTATGTAAATATCGCTTCTATAAGTGTTAAAGTTGACACTTGTATTATGTTTACTGATTACGATTTAGATCTTAAAAAAGGTGAAGACAAAAAAGTTAAAGAAATTGACTGGGGAGAATATAAAAGTAACGCTAAAACTTACAATTATCCTCCTAAATTAAAAACAGTAATTGAAATGACTTTAAAAGAAGTCGAGCAAAAATTAATAAAAGGTGAACATCCTTTTAATGACCAAGAAAATTTAGAAATGTTTAGAAAATATTTGCAAGATAAAGGAGATAGATTATGAATTTTATAACTAAATCACTTGCACAAACAATTAACTTAGGCGAATATTTTGCAAGAAGTTTAAATGGTGGAGAAATAATATTAGCATATGGAGATTTAGCAGCTGGTAAAACTGCTTTTGCAAAAGGTTTAGCTAAAGGTTTAAAAATCAAACAAATTGTCAATTCTCCTACTTTTAATATCATGAAAGTCTATCAAGGTGAAAAGTTAAATTTTTATCATATTGATGCATATAGATTAGAAGATAAAAATGCTGTTAGTGAAATTGGCTTAGATGAAGCAATAGGAAATGAAGATGGAATTTGTTTTGTCGAATGGCCTCAATTTATTTCTTATCTTTTAAAAGATGGTCAAAAAGTTTACACTTTGCATTTTAAACAAATTGATACAAATACAAGAATGTTTTCATTCAAAGAAGGTTATTATGGAGAATAAATTATTTATTGATACATGTGTAAATCAATTATCTATTGTAATAAAACAAGATGATAAAATTAGTTATCAAAAAGTGTTTACTGATAAAAATAAAGTCGCAGAAGTTTTAATAAAAGAAATCCAAGATGGTGCAAATAGCTGCAATATTCAATTTAAGGAATTTAATAAGTTGTATATTACAAAAGGGCCTGGCTCATATACAGGAGAAAGACTTGGTCTAACATTTGCAAAGACTTACGCTCTTTTAAATAAAGGTGTTCAAGTTAATATTATTTCAACTTTAAAAGCTATTAGCTTAAATGAATTAGATAAGACTTATATTTGTTTATTAGATGCAAGAAATAACGCATGTTTTTGTGGAATATATAAAAATGGTATTCTTCTAAAAGAAGACGCTAGATTAGAAAAAGAAGAAATAGATAATTTAATAAATGAATATAAAGATGCAACTTTAGTTACTATATTAAGTCAACAAGATGAATTATCTTCTAGATTTAATAAAAAAGTAATTGGAGTTGATATTGGATTAAATATGGCAAATAATGAATCTTTATTTGATTTTGATCAAGATCCAATGACAATTAAGCCAGTTTATTTAAGAGGAAAAAATGAATATTAATTTGATAAAAATAAATTCTAGTTTATTAGTTAATCAATTAGAAGATATGTCAAAAGAATTATTTAACCAAAATTCTAGATTTTCTAAAAGCGATTTTCTAAATGGAATTAATTTATCAAACTATGTGATCTATGGCTTAATTAATCAAGACGATAATAAATTAGTTGGCTATATTTATTATTCAAAAGTCTTAGATGAAGCAGAAATTTATCAAATTGGAATAAAAAAAGAATTTCAAAATAAAAAGTTAGGCGAATATTTATTAAATAATAGTCTT
>CAVHUN010000025.1:0-1198 GCA_963639175.1 uncultured Prevotella sp. | reverse complement strand
TAGAAGTAAGAGAAAACAATACTTATGCTAGAAGATTGTATGAAAAAGAAGGCTTTATAAAAGTAGGTGTTAGAAAAAAATATTACGATAACTCAATTGATGGAATTGTATATAAAAAGGAATTATAGATATGGAAGATGAATATATATTAGGTATTGAATCAAGCTGTGATGAGACAGCTTTTGCCATATTAAAAAATGGCAAGGAATTGTTATGTAATATAATTTCAACTCAAATAGCAACTCATATTCAATATGGAGGAGTAATGCCAGAAATCGCCTCTAGATTGCATTTAGAAAATATCGGCTTTGTTTTAGAAGAATGCTTTAAAAAAGCAAATATAAAACCAGAACAATTAACTGCAGTTGCTGTTACTGGTGGTCCAGGATTAATAGGGGCATTACATGTAGGAGTAATTGCGGCTAAAACTATTGCTGCAAATTACAATATTCCTTTAATTAATGTTCACCATTTAGCTGGCCATATCTATGCAAATGAATATGCTGGTGAATTCAAATTCCCATTAATTGCAGTTATTGCAAGTGGTGGAAATTCAGAAATCATCTACATGAAAGATGATTTAGATTTTAAAATAATTGGTGAGACTTTAGATGATGCAATTGGAGAAGGCTTAGATAAAATCGCAAGAGAATTAGGCTTACCTTATCCAGGAGGAGTCTCTATTGATAGATTAACTAAGGATTTAGATATTAAACCAATTAAATTACCAAGTGTAAAAGTTAAAGGCTATAACCTTTCATATTCTGGATTAAAAAGCAATGCGATAAGACAAATCCAAGAATATAAACAAAAAGGTTTATTAGATGAAAATATGGTAAAAACATATGCTTTCTCAATTGAAAAAGCCTTTATGGATCAATTGTTAAAGAAAGTATTTATGGCTGCTAAAGATTATAAAGTTAATCAAATTGTAATTGGTGGGGGAGTATCGGCTAATTCATATTTAAGAAAAAGAGTTTATCAATTAGCTAAAAACGATTATGAAATTTTAATTCCACCATTATGGTGTACAACTGATAATGCTGCAATGATTGCTAAAGTAGGACATTTGATGTATCAAAAGAAGATGTTTGCAAATATAGATTTTGCACCTAAAGCATCAATTGAATTAGAAAAAAGATAGAAAGTTAACAAAAAAATATATAATAAATAATATATAATAAATATAGAATTGTAT
>CAVHUN010000024.1:13747-37316 GCA_963639175.1 uncultured Prevotella sp. | reverse complement strand
TTTTATTGAAAAATATTGTCAAATTACCATTACTTTTTCAATTATTTATTGTTTGTGTTTTACTCTAGCTTTTTCTCCATCTATATTTTTTGATTCAAATAACGATGCCTTTTTATGTCTTCCAATAAGTGGATTTAAGCTTTATCTAGCTAGATTAACTTTAAACTTTGTCTTTTCAACTATGTATGGGGGAAGTTTAATATTAGCTCAGTTATTGATCGCTTGTATCATATTAAATTTACCTTTTTATTCATATTTAATGGCGTTTTTAGTTTATCTAGGATTAATTGTCACAATTAATTTTTTGTCGTTTTCAATTATGAATTTGATTTCGAGAATTAAAAACTTGAATACTAATAAAAACTTCGCTTCAATTTTAAATTTTGTCTTTATTTGTTTAGGCTCAATTTCTTTAGCTTTGCTCACTATTTTAATTCCTACTAAACAAAACAATATGTCTACAAGTGAAAATATGCAGTATTTAATAGGGATGTTAAATAGATATTATCAATGGACTTTTTTTGTTAATTGGTCAGGTATTATTCCAATTAAAAGTGTTTTATTATTAGATACTTCTTATTATATTTATATTTTATATGGTGGAATTATTGATGTTGTTTTAATTGGAGTTGGATATGTTATTTCTAATTTTTATTATATTAAGAATTTGAATTCTGGATATAAGAAATCTTTAAAAAGAAGTGATAAGAAAAAGACTAAATACATTATTAATAAAGCCTTTAAAAAGAGAAAACAAATCTCTATGTTAATTAAAAAGGAATTCTCAATTTTAAAAGCTAATCCTTTAATTTGTTTTAATTCTATATTTACATGTTTAGTTATGGGAATTAATTTTACTTTGATTGCTTATTTTACTGTTCCTGTTCTAAATCAAAATGGAATGTATAAGTTAGCAAGAATAATGATTTCTTTATTTTTAGTTATGTCTATTTATATTCCTTTTTTAGCTTATATGTCCATTTCTTTAGATGGAAAATCTTTTCAAATGTTAAAGACTTTTCCTTTAAATATTAGAAAATACATTTTCTCTAAGATGTCGCCTTGTGTATTATTTACTTTTATTTATTCGGCTTTAATTTGTGTAATTTATTTTTTCTTATTTAAATTTTCTAGTATAGAAATGATTTTAAATTTCTTACTTTCAGTTTCTTTTGGCTTATTTATTTGTATGAATTCATTTTTCTTAGGGGCGAGGTTTCCAAACTTTTATTATTCTTCCTCAAGTGAATTACAAAAAGGTGCTGGTCCTTTTTTAGTCAGTATTTTAAATTTAGTATTTCCTAGTTTTTCTTTTGGAATTAATGTTGGATTTTATTTTATAAATGAGAATTTAGTTTTTATGGGTTATTTAATTTCAAGTATAATCTATATAGGACTTACAGTTTTATTTTATAAAAAGTCTTATAAGAAGGTCTATTTGTTGTTTAAAGAGGATTTTTAAATGATTTATGTTATTACAAGCGATGATTCAACATTGTTAAAAAAAGAAGTGTTAAAACAAGTGAAAGATAAATTAAAGGAAGTCACTGACTTTAATTTGATAAGTTTTGACATGTATAATCATTTAATTCAAGACGCTATAGATTGTTGTACTTTTTCAAATTTGATTAGTCAACAAAAAGCTGTTATTTGTTATAACTGTTATTTTTTGACTGATCAAAGTAAGCCTAGTTCTTCTTATTCTAAGGGAATGGATTATGAATCGTTAAAAGCTTATTTAAAAGATCAAAACCAAGATTGTGATTTGTATTTAACTTCAATTGGTAATTTAGCAAGTGAAACATCTAATGTATTAGTAAAATTATTAAAATCTAATGCTAAATTTGAAGTGGTCAATAAAAAAGATTCTAATCAGTTAAGTGAAGATGGTCTTGCTTATGTTACTCAAAATGGGAAAAATATTCAAAAAGATGCTTTGTTAGAATTAATTAGAAGAACTAGCCTAGATTACACAATGTTAATTAATTGTTTAGATAAATTGATGCTTTATACTTCTGATATTAAATTAGAAGATGTGGAACTATTAGTCGCTAATAAGTTAGAAGATGAATTTTTTACTATTGTTAATAATTTATTTAAATTTGCAATTAAAGACGCATTAAAATCTTATAGAGATTTAATATCAAAAGGGAATTATCCTTTGGTTTTGTTTTCTCAATTTGCTTCTCAATTTGAATTTTTATATGAAGTTAGTAAGATGATTGAATTAGGCTATCAAGATAGCCAAATCGCAACTACTTTAAAATGCAAACCAGGCAAAATATATTATTCTAAAAAGAGCCTTGGAAATTTTAAAAGCGAGGATGTTTTAAAGATGATGGCTGATTTAAATCAGTTAGAAATTGATATGAAATACAATAACGATAATCCTAATTATGTTATTGAGATATTTATCTTAAATTTTAAAAAGAATTATTATCATAAATAAAAAGGGCTGATTTAATTCAGTCCTTATTTATTTTAAAAATTAGTTCCTTTATTATTTTGAGGATTCGCTACGTAAACTATTAACAAGCTTTGTTAATGAAGATTTTTGTCTATTAGCAGTATTTTGCTTTTGGATTCCATCACTAACACTTCCATCAATTAAGGAAATCGCTAATTTAAGAGTTTCTTCAGCTTTTGCTAAATCTTTAGCTTCAACAGCAGCCTTGCACTTTTTGATAGCAGTTCTTACTGTGGATTTCTTTTGTGAGTTGCTAACATTAGCTTTTTCATTTGTGATAATTCTCTTTTTTTGCGATTTTATTTGTGCCATAAAAAACGCTCCTTTCACACACCGATTTATCTTAACATAACTAAATACAAATATACAAGATTATAAAAGTATAAAATCGTAAGATTCTTATTTAATTTACACTATTTTAACTATTTTTTCAATTTTAAAAGTTCATTTATTAATTTTTTCTAAAAATAAGTGAATATTTTGATATTTAGATATGAACGTTCAAATTGAAATAGGAGGAAATATATAAATGAAATTAAACAAGAAATTTATAGTATTAGGATTAGCTTTTTTATGTATTGGAACTAGTGCAACAATAGCAGTTACTAAAAATTACAACCCAGAAAATAAACAAGAAATTGAAATAGATGATTCCACTTTAATAAAGTCTAGTGGAATTGATATGAAGCTTTTAAAAACTGAAGATAATTCAAATGGAGAAAAATCTCAGACATTTTCTTATATAATTAGTCCTGCAAATGCTACAAATCAAGATGTCATTGTTTCTTTAACTTATATTGATGGTACAAATTGTGATGAGGTAATGGGGTATAGTATTGATCAAGACAATAAACAAATCACTTTAAATTGTAAAAAAGCCTTTGCTAAGCAAATTAAATGTGTGATTACTTCTGCTGCAAATTCAAAAGCTACTTCTACAGTTATGCTTGATTATGTAAAAAAACTTACAAGTGTTAGTTTATGCTCAGATAACCCATCAGAAATGACTATAGGTACATATGATTCAGATATTGATGATTATGATAATACTTGTGGAAATCATTTTTATACATATGGATATTTATATGATGAATTTGAATATTCAGTATATACAAAAGATTACACTTACGATTTAAAAGTTGTTGATATGCATGCAAAATTAGTATTAGATAATGAAAATGCTGATAGCTATATCAATATAAAAAGAGACAATAAAGAACTTTATGATTTGTTAAAAGAAGATAGTACTATCATAACTAGTTTAGAAAATTTTGTAAATCAAGGCTTCCAAGAAAATAAAACATTTACTGATGATGATTTATATAATTTATCTGCTAATGAAAAATGGCATAATTACTTAATTAAAAGAGCTGTAAGACCATATGCTACTAAAACAAATATGATAGAATTTTCAATTTCAGATGATGGTCAAATTGATTTAGAAGATAAAAATTCTGGTTCTAGATATAAAGTGAGTATTGGAAAAGTGTTCCCAGTAAGATTATCTTTATGGGGAAAATATGATAAATATGTAGTTAATGTAGATAGTTTAACTAGTGAAATATTTAATTTGGATTTCTAAAAATTATATTTTTGACTAATATCATGGTAAAATAAAACTATGGAATTAGATGAAAAGTTTGAAAAATGCTTATTAGCTTATAAAACATTAATAAAATCAAATGATTATATGACTTATAGTCAATATACTTCTTTTGATATTACTCAGCAAGAATACGATTTTAATCAAGAATTATACAAAATATTAGAAAAAAATTCAGATAAAATTTATAAAGATGTAGTTGTCTTTAACAAAAAAGGCAACGACATTTGCGAAATTGATTATGTCTTGCTAGTAAAAGGTAATTTTGTTTTAATTAAAACTTGTAATTTAGAAGGAAATTTAAAAGTTAAATCTAAAAACAAAATGTTATTTACTTACACTCAAAATGGAGAAATAATTTATTTAACTAGAAAAGATCCTATTTTAGAATTAGATAATTTTAAATCAAATTTTATTAGATATTTAAAAAGATTAAAAATTAAATATAGAAAAGATGCTATTAAAGAAGTAATTCTATTTACTAATAATAATCTAGTAATTGAAGATAAAGAAAAATATTCAAGCAAGAATCATTATTTTAAACTAGATACATTATTAGATTATTTTGCTAGCCTAGATAAAGTTAGTAAAGTCAATTATTCTAATTTAAGAATGCCTTCATTTGATAAAGGATATCAAATGGATAAGGGTTTCTTTAATATCGTATTAACTGATGATTATTTCAATATAGATAATAAAGAATATCCAATAAGTGAATTTAAATATATCGTTTTCAATTCAAATAAAAATGAAAATGATTTATTAATTAAACCAGATGCTTCTTGTATAAGATTGTATCTAAATAAGTCTAAAATTAATTGCAATTCAAAAACTAAACTGAAGAATTTAAATATTGATTTTTTAGTTATAAATACTCAATTGCATTATTTTAAAAGCCCTATATATCAAATTGAAAAAATTGATCAAACTTTGAAATCTAACGAAAATAAATTTAAATTGAATATTGCAGTGTTAGTAGTAAGTTTAATTGTCGCTTGCATATTCTTGACTCTTTATTTTGTAAATAAGGAAATCTTGCCACTAGTATTTGGATGTATTGGTGGAGGTTTCTTAGTTTATTCAATAGTTGAATTTGTAATATTATTCTTTAAAAATAAATCTTTAAATAAAAAGAAGAAAAAGTGTTTAAAAGTTTTAGAAAATGTAAATACGCTTCCTACAATTAATGAAAAATTAGTCCTAGAAAATGGCGAAATATTTATTAAAAGTGAAATAAAAGATGAAGAAGAAAAGGAAGTGGAACCAAAGCAAAATTTATTTAAAAAACTATTTGGTAAAAAATAGAAAAGGCTTTTAAGTAAAGTTTAAGTCTATTGTATATAGTAAAGATATTAGAGGACTTAAAAAATTTTATTAATTGATATCTATTAGCCCTATAATAGCGCAAAAAATAATTGATTCAGTTTACATAAATATTAGGACTTTCTAATAAATTTATTATAAAATTAATATAAGGAGAGATGATTTATGAAATTATTATTAGCAGATGATGAAAAGGATTTTGTAAAAGCACTTAGCCAATCATTAAAAAGCAGCAACTATTGTGTAGACTGTGTTTATAATGGTCAAGATGCTTACGATTATGCAATGACAGAAAAATACGATGTTATTATTTTAGATGTCATGATGCCTAAATTAAATGGTTTTGAAGTTGCTGAAGAATTAAGGGATAGCAAATGTCAAACTCCTATCTTATTCTTATCCGCTAAAGGCGATATCGATAATAGAGTCAAAGGTTTAGATTTAGGTGGTGATGATTATTTAGCCAAGCCATTTAAGTTAGAAGAATTATTAGCTAGACTTCGTGCTATTATTAGAAGAAGCAATAGAGAAACTTCTAATATAATCACTTATGGAAATGTCTCTTTAGATATTTCATCATATAAATTAATTTGTGGTGATAAAGCTATCAATTTAATTAATAAAGAATTCCAAATTATGGAATTATTAATGCTTCAACCTGGAAAAGTCTATTCAACAAATTTAATTATGGAAAAAGTTTGGAATGTTGATACTTTATCTGATATTTCTACAGTTTGGGTATTCATTTCTAATTTAAGAAGAAAAATTGAATTTATTGGTGGTAATGTAATTATTAAATCAAATAGAGGTTCTGGTTATTCTTTAATGTTAAAGCAAGAATAAGATAAATATGTTCAAAAAGTTAAGATTGAGATTTAGTGCTATTTTAATATCTACTACTTTATTCATCTTAGCTTTTTTGTGTGTCTTGATTTATATAACTACAGGTATATCTTTAAATAAAAGAATTAAAAATGAACTTAATGAAGTTAGACCTAAGATTAATGAAATAATTTCATCTAACAATCAAAATGATCCAAGTGGTAAAGAAGATTTCTTATATAAATATTTTTATATCACTATTAAAGATGATGAAATCGATAAAATTTATAAGGCTAATAAAAGTAAATTTGATGTAAATGAAATTGAAGAGTTTGTTACAAAAGATATATTACAAGATAAATCAAATTATGGATCATTTAAAAACTTTTATTATGAATATAAAGATAATTTAATAATCTTTTTAGATGTTGCAGCTGAAAGTGGAGCAATGAGATCTTCAATTACAAGTGCATTTATTGTAAGTGGGGTAGTACTTGGGACAATTTCTATTTGTAGTGTTATTTTATCTAAACCTGTAATTCAACCATATGAAGATTTATACAATAAGCAAAAGAGATTCTTAACTGATGCTTCTCACGAATTAAAAACTCCTTTAGCTATATTATCAGCTAACAATGATGTTTTAAAAACTGAATATAAGGACAATCAATATTTGCAATCTAACGCTGCTCAAATTGAAAGAATGTCTGAACTTATTAACGAATTAGTTTCTTTAAATAAGTTACAAGAAGTTCTAGATGAAAATGAATTTACTACATTTGATTTAGCTGAAGATTTACTTGATGCAACAATTCCATATGAATCAATATTAGCAAAAAGAAATATCGCTTTAAATGTTGATACGCCTTCTGAATTGATATATAAAGGTGATGAAAATTCTTTAATGAAATTGTTCTCAATTTTAATGGATAATATTTATAAATACACATTAGATAATGGACAAGTAGATGTTAAATTAGTAGATGAGAAAAAACACGTTCATTTATTATTTTCTAATACGGCTGCTAAACCAGTAGAAGTTGACTTAGAAAAATTATTTGATAGATTTTATACATTATCAGCTTCTAGAGATAGAAAAACTTCTGGATATGGTATAGGTCTATCAATTGCTAAAACTATAGTTGATAATTATAAAGGAAGTATTAAAGCTTATTATGATGATAGTCTAAATAAAGTTTGTTTTGATATAAAACTTCCTCATAATAAACAATAGATAAAATTTTAAATGATTAGACAGCTAAATATGATAATATAATAAAGAGGTAACAAAAATGGAATACAATAAATTTATAGATCATACTTTACTTGCTGCAGATGCAAGCGAAGAACAAATTAGAAAATTATGCGCAGAAGCTGTTCAATATGATTTTGCTTCTTGCTGTGTAAATGGAGACTATGTTAGTTTAGTTCACAAATTATTAGAAGGCTCAAATGTCAAAACTTGTACAGTAGTTGGTTTTCCATTAGGTTCTTCTACTACATCTTCAAAAGTAGAAGAAGCTAGACAAGCAATATTTGATGGCGCTGATGAAATTGATATGGTCATCAATATTTCTCATTTAAAAGATAAAAAATACGATGAAGTATTAGAAGAATTAGTCGCTATGAGAAGAGCATGTCATGATAGAATTTTAAAAGTTATTATTGAAACTTGCTTATTAACTGATGAAGAAAAAGTTGCTGCATGTGAATTAGCTAAAAAAGCAGGATGTGATTTTGTTAAAACTTCAACTGGCTTTTCAAAAGGTGGGGCAACTGTTAATGATGTCGCATTAATGAAAAAAGTTTGTGGTGATTTCCCTTATGTTAAAGCATCAGGTGGAATTAAAACAAAAGAATTCATGGAAGAATTAATTAAAGCTGGTGCAAGTAGAATTGGTACTAGCCACGGTGTTGAATTAGTTAAGTAATTAATCAAATTAAAAAAGGGTGCCTAGATTATAAGCATCCTTTTTTAGTTTAATTTTTATTGTTTATCAACATCAATGATATTTAAACAAATAAGAGGAGTCTTAGATGTTAATTTTTTAATTTCGTTAGACATATTATCTATAGCTTTATTTTTTAAATTATCGATGTTTTCAGGCTTTTCGTTAATTATTCTTTCTAACAATTGATTTACAAAATGATTGACTTGTTTTACAACATCTATAGATTCATTTTGATTGACTAAACCTTTAATTGTAAGTTTACTATCTCCAATAAGTTCACCTTTACTAGAAGAATAATAAGATGTGATAATTATTACTCCTGAGCTTGCCATAGCATTTCTTTCATCGATGATATTTGATTTAACATCGCCTACTCCTAATCCATCAATAAAAGTAGAACCTGGTTTAAATAATTGGCTTACTGGGGTAATTACATTACCAGCTCTATCAAATGAAAGTGCCATACCATTATCAAGAAGGAAGATGTTACTAGGTGGATAACCTAGACTTTCAGCTATTTTTGCATTGGCCATCATTAATCTAAATTCACCTTGAATTGGCATGTAATATTTTGGATGGAATATAGAAACCATCATCTTTATGTCTTCTTGTTGAGCGTGCATACTTGAAATGTCTTGCTTTTTAATAAAGACAACTTCACAATTGGTTTTATAAAGTTCATCTTCAGCATCAGTTGCTAAAGTTTCAATTGAAGGGGCTGGAGGACATGCCATTACAAAAGCATCTTCAGGTGTTATTCTTAAATATTGAGATAATTTAGATTCTTCTCTAGCTAAAGATATAATTGTGTTAAATATTTCTTCCCCTGATCCAGTAATTAAAACAATTAAGTCTTTGCTAGGGTATTTATTAACTTCTTCTATAGCACATTGGTTGTTTCTAGGAATAATTAAATCACCATTTCCAATAAATTGAGGTAAGACATCTAATAATTTTTTGTTTGTAATTACTATTCTTTTATTGTTTGCAATTGCTAATTTAATAATTTCAGAAATGACATATAAATTTTGATTGTAAACTGCAATAAAGACTCTTTTTTCACCTTCTTCAATTAAATTTTTAATGTGAGGAGTGATTTTATGAGTAGGGGAAGCAATACCAGGCTTTTCAGCTGCTGTTGATTCACATAACATTAAAAGAGTATTCTTCTCTTCAGATATTTTTGCAATCTTTGGAATATCCATTGTGAAATGGCCCTTTGCACCATAATCAGTAATATAGTTTCCGGTGTAGACAATATTGCCAGCTTGAGTTTCAATTGAAAAACCAAATGATTCCATTACAGCATGGCTTGTTGAGAAAAAGTGGAATGGATAACCAGAAATTAAAACATCATCAGATGGTTTAATAATTCTAAAATTGAAGTTTTTATATCTAGCTCCATAATCTTCTTCGATAATTATTTTTGTAGTAAGAGTGGTGTAAATTGGAACATCGAATCCAATCTTTTTTAATAAAAATGGTAAAGCTGCGTATACATCATCATGACCATGAGAAATAATGACTGCTTTAACTTTCTTTTTATTTTGTTCTAAATAAGAAAAATCAGGGATGACAATATCGATACCTGGGTTAGTTATATCAGGGTATTTACTACCAGCTTCAATTACAAATATTGAATCAGGAGTTTCAATACAATATAAATTTTTTCCGTTTTCATCTAATCCACCTAAAGCGTACACTTTAACACATGGAACACCAGCTGTGTTGTATTTAGAAATCATGTTTTCTCCTTTTAATATAAAATAAAACAACCAATAAAATTAGTATTAAATACTCAAAATAAGTTTAGTTGTTCATCTATCTTATTAATAATACTCTAAATTAAAAATTATTTCTATATATACACAAAATATTAATAATATATGTACACATAAAATAAAAAAATGTAAAATAAATTGTTGTGAAAAAAGAGGAAGAGTATGGAATTTAAAAAAGAAGCTGTAATTGCTAGTGGAAATCAACATAAAATAGATGAATTTAAAAGAATGTTAGAACCACTTGGGTTTAAAGTATATTCTGCAAAAGAAATGGGAATTGATAAAGATGTAGAAGAAACAGGAACTGATTTTGCTTCTAACGCTCTTTTAAAAGCGAAATTTGTCTCATCCTTTGTTAAAGATAAGATTGTTTTTGCTGATGATTCAGGTCTAGAAGTTCACGCTTTAGATGGGTTTCCAGGAGTTTATTCACATAGATTTATGGATGGATATCCTTATATAGAAAAGCAAAAAGCTATCATTGAAAAATTAAAAGGAAAAGAAGATAGAAGTGCTAATTTTACTTCTGCAATTGCTTTAGTTAATTTTAAAGGCGAAGATAAAATATTTATTGGAAAAGTTGAAGGATATATTACTAAAGATATTGAAGGAGAAGGTGGATTTGGCTATGATCCAATCTTTTTCTCAAACGAATTACAAATGACATTTGGTAAAGCTACCCCAGCTCAAAAAGACACCGTTTCTCATAGGGGAAAAGCATTAAAACAAATGATTGAATATATCAAAGCTAATTTAAATTAATTTTACTAATTGAAAAAGCACCTAGTTTATAAGTTTATAACATACAATAGTTAGGTGCTTTTAAATTGTTAGAATATTTTTTCTCTTATGATAGTTTGAGTTCTATCTGGACCAACAGAAATTATTGAAACATGTAAATCAGTTAATTTTTCAATTGTAGAAATATAATCTTTTAATTCTTGAGGTAATTGATCATAACTTGTGCATTTTGAAATATCTTGTTTAAATGAAGGAAGAGTAATGTAATTAGGAATACATCTTTTATATGTATCTAAATTAGCTGGAACATAATTAATAACTTTACCATCTAATGTGTAAGATACACATATTTTTACTTGGTCAACGGCTTGTAATACATCTACTAACATTAAGGCTAAATGTTGCATGCCAGTTATGGTTTTTACATGATTTAAAACCACTAAATCTAACCAACCGATTCTTCTAGGACGTTTTGTGACTGTACCATATTCATGACCTAATTCACGTAATTTATTTGCATCTTCATCAAATAATTCACTCGGGAATGGTCCTTCACCTACTCTAGTAGTATAGGCTTTTGCAACTCCTAAGATATTGTTAATTAAATAAGGAGCAACTCCACTATTTACACTAACACCATTTGCTAAAGGAGAAGAAGAAGTAACATAAGGATAAGTACCATGATCTAAACATAACATAGCTCCTTGAGCTCCTTCAAATAAGACCTTCTTTCCTTGTTTTATAAAGTTGTTTATCATTATGGAAGTATTAGTGATTATATCTTTAAAGCAATCACCATAATCTTTTAAATAAGCATATAATTCTTCAAATGTGTATTCTTTTAAATTGTATGATCTAAGTTGATTATTTATAACTGGTAGAATTGATTTTAAGTGTTCTTTTAAATAATTTTCTTCTAATAAATCGCCCATTCTTAAACCAATTCTATTAGTTTTATAAGCATAGCAAGGACCGATTCCTTTTTTGGTTGTACCTATTTTATTATCGCCAAGCATAGTTTCAAATGCACCATCTAAATCTATGTGATATGGCATCAAAATTTGAGCTCTATCAGAAATGAATAATTTATAATCAGTTATTCCTTCTTTTTTAAGATTATCTAATTCTTCTTTTAATCCTTTTATATTAACTACAACTCCATTAGCGATAATATTAGTTGTTTTAGAAGAGAAGATGCCAGAAGGGACTAATCTTAAAGCGAATCTTTTTCCATTATATACAATTGAATGACCAGCGTTATTTCCCCCTTGGCTTCTAACTACCATATCTGCTTGTTGAGCAAAAAAATCAGTTATTTTGCCTTTACCTTCATCACCCCATTGGGCACCTTGAATTACTAATTGTGACATTAAAAATCTCCTTAATTTTCACGTAATAGATTTTAGTCCTATTACTTATATATATTATCACTATGGCTATTGCATTCAAATAGTTTATAGCTATTTTTCAAAAATTTCATTTTTAAATTGTCAGTTGTTTTTATTAATTTAATGTATTAATATAAAGCGTATGGATTTAATTACATTAATTAAAATAATTATCTTAGGAATTGTAGAAGGAATAACAGAATGGTTACCTATTTCTAGCACTGGGCATATGATTGTTTTAGAAAGTTGGTTTGACCTTTCTTCTAGTCTAGGAAAAGAATTCTTTGATATGTTTCTAGTAGTTGTCCAACTTGGTGCAATATTTGCGGTAATTTCCTCATTTTTTAAAGAATTGTGGCCTTTTGGAGAAAACAAAACTAAACAAGAAAAGAAAGAAATTTGGAAGACTTGGTTAAATATTTTAATTGCGTGTTTACCTGCTGGAATAATTGGTGTACTTTTTAATGATTTACTTGATAAATATCTATATAATTTCATCACAGTTGCTATCACTTTAATCGTTTATGGAATTGTATTTATCTTAGTTGAATATCTATTTAAAAAGAACAACACTCAATTTAAAATAACTGATATTAAACAAATGACAATAAAAACCAGTTTAATTATTGGCTGTTGTCAGTTACTTGCTTTAATTCCTGGTACTTCAAGAAGTGGGGTAACAATTATTGGAGGAATGTTAATTGGTTGCAATAGATATGTTTCAACTAAATTCTCATTCTTTGTTTCTATTCCAGTTATGGTTGGAGCTTCTTTATTTAAGATATTTAAGTTTGCAACTAGTGGGGCAAATATTACTTCTTTCCAAATTGATTATTTAATTATTGGAATGATAGTTGCATTCTTAGTTTCCTTAGCTTGTATTAAATTACTTACTAACTTTGTTAAAAATCACACATTTACTTGCTTTGGATATTATAGAATCGCTCTAGGAATTGTCTTAATTATTTTATTTGTTACAGTCTTAAAGGACAAAAATGTAAGTTTATCTATTACAAATTCTTTATCAAATGTTTTATTATATACAAGAAATATTAATGTTATAAAAAGATGGAATACAGCAATTATTTATTAGGAATTGATATTGGTTCAACAACTGTTAAAACTAGCTTAGTTAATAAAGAAGGCGAAATAGTTTTCGAGTCTTATAAAAGACATCTTTCTTATGTAAAAGAAGTTTTAATAGAACAATTAAATATCATTAAAGAGAAATTTGGAAATATCACTTTTAAAACTAGCATAACTGGTTCAGCTGGTATGGGACTTGCCCAAAAAGGAGATATTCCATTTGTCCAAGAAGTTCAAGCTTCTTATTTAGCAGTGAAAAAATATTATCCAAATACAGATGTAGTTATTGAATTAGGTGGAGAAGACGCTAAAATCATTTTTTTGACTAATGGTTTAGAACAAAGAATGAATGGATCATGTGCTGGTGGAACTGGAGCATTTATTGATCAAATGGCGGCTTTATTAAATATTTCTACATTGAAATTAGATGAATTAGCCTTAAATTATAAAAAGATTTATCCAATCGCTTCTAGATGTGGGGTTTTTGCAAAATCAGATATTCAACCATTAATTAATCAAGGCGTCAATATTGAAGATATTGCAATGTCAATTTATTATGCAGTAGTTGATCAAACTATTTCTGGACTTGCCCAAGGAAGAAAAATTGAAGGAAATGTCTTGTTTTTAGGTGGTCCTTTATCTTTTTTAAACGGATTGAAAAAAGCTTTTAAAGATAAGTTGAAATTAAAAGATGAAAATGCAATTTATCCATCTAATGCTAAAAACTTTATGTCATTAGGTTCTGCAATTTTTGCTAATAATACTAAGGAATTATTTAATTTAGATGAATTTATTATAAAAATTTCAAATGTGGATTTATCTTCAAAGATTTTACATTCTAGACCATTATTTGAAACAAAAGAAGACTATCAAGAATTCTTAAAAGAACACAATCAAATAAAAGTTGATTATGAAGATTTAGCCACTTATAAAGGCAAAGCATATTTAGGAGTAGATGCAGGCTCAACTACGACTAAATTAGTATTATTAAGTGAAGATAATAAAATTTTATTCCAACATTATTCCACAAATAATGGACAACCAATTGACACAATTGTTAAACAACTTAAGCAAATTTATTTAAGTTCTAATAATGATTTAGAAATTGTAAGTGGGGCAGTTACTGGATATGGAGAAGATTTAATTAAGGCTTCATTAAAAATCCCTTATGGATTAGTAGAAACAGTTGCCCATTATAAAGCAGCTTCTTATTTTGAAAAAGATGTGGATTTTATCATAGATATTGGTGGTCAAGATATTAAATGTTTTAAAATTAAAAACCACGCCATAGATTCAATTATGTTAAATGAAGCTTGTTCTTCTGGATGTGGTTCATTTATTCAATCTTTTGCTAATGCTATGGGAATGGGAGTAAAAGATTTTGCTCAGTTAGGATTATTTTCTAAAAATCCAGTTGAATTAGGTACTAGATGTACAGTCTTTATGAATTCAAGTGTTAAACAAGCTCAAAAAGAAGGCGCTAAGTTAGAAGATATTTCAGCTGGTTTATCTTCTTCAATTGTTAAAAATGCTATTTATAAAGTAATTAGATTTAAATCAAGTGATGAACTAGGTGAAAAAATTGTCGTTCAAGGTGGAACTTTTTTAAACGATGCGATTTTACGTGCTTTTGAATTAGAAACTGGGAAAAAAGTAATTAGACCATCTATTAGTGGATTAATGGGAGCATTTGGAGCAGCTTTATATGCTAAACAAAAAGGACCTTCTAGTCAAAAAATAATATCAAAAGAAGAATTAGAACAATTTTCTTATAAATCAGTTGGAACAATTTGTAATGCGTGTACAGCTCATTGTAATTTGACAATTATAATGTTTAATGATAAAAGAAGATTCATTTCTGGAAATAGATGTGAAAAGGGGGAAGGTAAGACTTCAAGTGGATTAAATTTAGATTTATACACTTATAAATATGAAAGAATAACTAAATTGTTAGATACCCCAAAAAAGGTTATTGGAAAAGTAGGATTACCTATAAGTTTAGGAATGTATGAATTTTTACCATTTTGGGATGCTTTCTTTAAACAATTAGGATTTGAAGTTGTTTTATCGGATCAATCTTCTAGAAAATTATATTATCAAGGACAATATACAATTCCTTCAGATACAATATGTTATCCTGCCAAATTGATGCATGGTCATATTCAATCTTTATTAGATAAAAATGTTGATTTCATATTTTATCCTTCTTCTAGTTATAATGTGGATGAAAAAAGTGGCGATAATCATTTTAATTGCCCAGTAGTAGCTTATTATGGCGAATTGTTAAAAAAGAATAACGCAATGTTAAATAAAGATAATTTCTATGATCCTTTTATAGATTTAAATAATTTTAATAAGACAAGTAAAATACTTGCTAAAACTTTAAAAAAGTATGGTATTTCTCCTTTAAAAATCAAAAACGCTTTAAAAATAGGAAAACAAAATTATCTAAAATATAAAGAAGATGTTTTCTTAAAAGGTGATGAAATTGTTAAAAAGGCTAGAGAGCTAAATAAAGAAATAATTGTATTAGCAGGTAGACCTTATCATATAGATAGAGAAATTAATCATGGTATTGATCAATTAATAAATTCATTAGATATGGCTGTTGTAAGCGAAGATTATATTGCTAGTAAGATTGATGGATATGTTAAAACTGATGTTTTAAATCAATGGACTTATCATGCAAGACTTTATAAAGCTAGTGAATATGTCTCTACTCAAAAAGATATGGAATTAGTTCAATTAGTTTCATTTGGATGTGGACTAGATGCAGTTACAACTGATGAAGTAAGAGCTATATTAGAAAGACACAATAAATTTTACACACAATTAAAAATTGATGAAATATCTAATCTAGGGGCAACTAGAATTAGACTAAGATCTTTAAAAGCCGCTATAGAAGAGAAGAAAGAAAATGAACTCTAGAAAGAAATTTTTTAAAAAATTAAAAGATGAAGGATACACTATCTTGCTACCTAATATGCTAAATACTCATTTTGAATTGCTTAAAAATGTTTTTATTAAGGAAGGCTATAAAGCTGAATTATTAAAAACTGATGGTAGAGAAATAAAAGATGAAGGTTTAAAAAATATTCATAATGATGCCTGTTATCCTGCTTTAATTGTCACAGGTCAATTTATTAACGCTTTAAAATCTGGAAAATACGATTTAAATAAAGTGGCTGTAATTATCACTCAAACTGGTGGAGGATGTAGAGCTAGTAACTATCTTCCTTTAATTAAAAAGGCACTAAAAAACAGTTTTCCTCAAGTCCCAGTTATTTCTTTAAATGCTTCGGGATTAGAAAAAGATAGAAGCTTACCACTAAATTTATCTTTTGCTTTAAATTTATTAGCATCAGTTTATTATGGTGATTTATTGATGAATTTATATAATCAAACTAAACCATATGAAAATTATCCTAATCAAGTTGATAAAATTCAAAAAGAGTGTGTTGAATATTTAGATAAGCTTTTATATAAGGGTAATTATATGGCATTAAAGAAACACTATGCATATATTATTAATAGATTTAAAGAAGTTAAATTACCTGAAAAGAAAAAGGTAAAGGTTGGAATAGTAGGTGAAATATTTGTTAAATATTCTCCTTTAGCTAATAATCACTTAGTTGATTTCTTAATTAAAGAAAACACTCAACCAGTAGTGCCTTCATTATTGGAATTTTTAATGTATTCATTAACAAATAACGATACAGATCATAGATATTATGGTAGAAATAAGAAAAATCATTTTGTTGTTAAACTAGCTAATAAATTCTTGCTTAGAAAATCTAGACAAATGAATAAGATGCTTAAAGATAATGGATTTGAACCATATGATGATTTTGAATCAATTAAAAAGGCGTGTAAAAAGATTATCGACATGGGAGTAAAGATGGGAGAAGGTTGGTTAATTCCTTCAGAAATGGTTGCAATGGCAGAATCAGGAATTAATAACATAGTTTGTGCTCAACCATTTGGATGCTTACCTAATCACATAGTTGGTAAAGGAATGGTTAGACCAATTAAAAAAATGTATCCTAATTGTAATATAGCACCTATTGATTATGATCCAGGAGCTACAAAAGTTAACCAAGAAAATAGAATAAAATTGATGTTATCAAATATCAATCAAGAAGAATAATTGAAATTAATTTGAAAATTTTTGTAAAATAATACTATAAATGGAGTAAATATATTATGAATAAAGTAATTGTAATGGCAGATTCAACATGTGATTTATCTAAAGAACTAGTTGAAAAATACGATGTAAAAATAGTTCCTTTGCATGTTACATTTCCTCAATCTAATTTAGACTATTTAGATGGAATTGAAATTGATCCTGAAGCATTATATAAAAAAGTTGATGAATTAAAAACTACACCTAAAACAAGTGCAATTAATGTAAAAGAATTTATAGATTATTTTGGACCATATATTAAAGATGGCTACGATATTATCTTTACAGGCATTGGAAGTGGATTATCATCTACTTATCAAAACGCTAATATTGCTAAAGAAGAATTTGAACAAGGAAGAATTGAAGTAGTAGATTCTCAAAATCTTTCTACAGGAACTGGTTTATTAGTTTTAAAAATGTGTGAACTAAGAGATCAAGGACTAAGTGTAAGTGAAATAGCTACTAAAGTAAGAGAATATGTTCCTTATGTAAGTGCTAAGTTTTGTATTAATGAACTTGATTATTTATATAAAGGTGGAAGATGTTCAGGATTTACCAAGGTTTTAGCGGGCCTATTATTTTTACACCCAGTCGCTTTAGTAAAAGATAACAAATTATCTATCAATAAAATAATTAGAGGAAAATATATTAAAGCTGTCGATTATCAAATAGATTTATTCATGAAAGATTTACCTAATATTGATTTAAATCACGTATTTATTACTGATTCAGGTCATATGGATGGGGAAGATAAATACATTGAAGAGAAGTTACTTCCATATGTTAAAAAAGAAAATCTTCATCATACAAGTGCTGGATGTGTAGTCTGCTCGCATTGTGGTCCTAAAACTATCGGTATTTTATATATAACTAAAAAGTAAAAACAAAAAGGTGTTTATAAATTGAACTTATAAGCACCTTTTAAATTGGATATTAATATTATTCTATTCCGACTCTTTTATAAATTTCATCGACATTTTTTAAATAATAAGAAATATCAAATAATTCTTCTAATTCACTAGAGGAGAATATCTTTTTCATCTTCTCATTTTCTTTTAATTGAGTTGATAATAATTTTCCATTAACAACAGCTTCCATTGCTAAAGGTTGAACTAAATCGTAAGCTTCTTCTCTTGAATAGCCTTTTAAAATAATACTATTCATCACTCTTTGAGAAAAGAAAGCTTCTTTTGTAATGGAAATGTTTTTTAACATTTGTTCAGGGAATATATTTAAATTATTAATTACTTTAGTCATTCTTTTAACCATGTATTCGAATAATTCAATTAAATCTATTAAAGCGACTCTTTCAACCGAAGAATGGGAAATATCTCTTTCATGATATAATGCATTGTCTTCTAATATGGCTTGTAAATAGCCTCTAAGCATTCTAGATGCACCTGTTAAATTTTCAGAAGAAATTGGATTTCTTTTTTGAGGCATACTTGAAGACCCTTTTTGACCTTTTGAAAATCCTTCTTCTAATTCGTGAATTTCACTTCTAGATAAATTTCTAATTTCACAGCAAATCTTTTCAATAGTTGAACCGATAATTGCAACAACACTTGCATAATAAGAATGTCTATCTCTTTGTAAAACTTGAGTTGAAATATTTGTGTTTGTTAAGCCTAAACTTGTTGCGACATAGTCTTGAACTGAAGGTGGGATATTTGCAAAATTACCGACAGATCCTGATATTTTACAAGCTTCTAAGTCTTTTCTTGCTTGTTTAAATCTTTCTAAGTCTCTATTTAATTCATCATAATATAAGGCCCACTTTAATCCAAAAGAAGTGACTTCTGCATGCATGCCATGAGTTCTTGCAATACATGGGGTATTTTTATATTCGATAGCAATTTGTTTTACTGCATCAATTAATTCTTCTAATTCTTTTTCAATTATAGAGTTGGCTTGTTTATATAAATAAGACAGAGCAGTATCAACTACATCAGTTGAAGTTAGTCCAAAATGAAGCCATCTTTTTTCTTCACCTAAATATGTATCACAAGCTCTAGTAAAGGCTACTACATCATGGTGAGTGATGTTTTCTAATTCAGCAATTTTAGCTAAATCTACTTTTGCCTTTTTCTTAATTAGTCCTACATCTTCAATTGGTACTACTCCTATTTTTGCCCAACCATATAAAACTTCAATTTCTACTTTTAGATAAGCTTCAAATCTAGATTGGTCATTAAATATTGCTTCTAGTTTTGGATTTAAATATCTAGAAATCATATGATTTCCTCCTAATCTATTTATATAAATAATTTATACAATTAATACTAGCATTAGAACAAATACTAATCAAATTAAATTGAATGTTTATAAAATTATTACCAAATGATAACTCTTTTTTCTAAAGGAAGATACATTTTATCTTCACTTGTAACATTGAAAGTTTTATACCATTGAGGGAAGTTTCTAACTTGCATGTTAGCTCTATAATAAGCAGGGGAATGTACATCTACATTTAACAATAATTGTTGGTATTCTTTTCTCATTTTTATACCCCAAATTCTACCAAATTGTTTGAAAAATGAGGCGTAATCAGGATCTTTAAATTCACTTTCTAATGTTTGTAATCCACTAGCTACACCACCATTATCAGCAATATTTTCAGAAACTGTTAATTCACCATTTACTTTACCACCAGCAATTTCTAAGCCATCAAATTGTTCAATCATAGCTTTAGTTTTATTGTTGAAAGTTTCAAAATCTTTATCTGTCCACCAGTTATTTAAATTGCCATATTCATCACACATTGCACCGTTATTATCAAAAGCGTGGGAGATTTCATGACCTATAACACAACCAATTCCACCCATATTTGCAGCTCTTGATTGTTTTAAAGAATAGAATGGTTCTTGTAAAATGGCAGCAGGGAAAGTGATGTCATTTGTAAATGGATTATAACAAGCATTGACCATATGACCTGGCATAACCCATAAGCTTCTATCGACCTTTGTATATAAAAGGGAATTCTTATAATCTCTATTTATTTTTTCAATATCAAATAATATTTCAAATAATGACTTGGAATCATCGACATTTATTAAATTGTAGACTTCTTGGCATTTATCAGGATAACCAATTTTTAATACCATCTTATCTAACTTTAATATGGCTTTTTTCTTAGTTTGTTCACTTAACCAGGTGTTTTTACTTAATCTATCTTTGTATGTTGCAATTAAACCCTCAACAATTTTAATGACATCTTTTTTAGCTTCTTGTCCAAAATATGTTTCACCATAATAAATACCAATTGGCTCACTTATTAAGGAAGAAACTAATCTAAAAGCTTCTTTTTCTAATGTTGGCAATTTAGTTGTTCCCATTAAGGTGTTTTTATAAATGTAACTTGTTTCTCTTAATAAGCTAGTTAATAAGCTACATGCTGAATTAAATTCTTTTACAAAAATGAAACTTCTAAATAATTTGAAAGTGTCTTTATTGAAAATAGAAGAGAAATTATCAAAATATTTAGTTTCAGCTAAAATAACTTTATTAGGTAATGTTTTATAAACATCTTTTAATAATGTTTCTACATTTATTGAAGGTATTTTGTTAATAAATTCTTTTGTGTCAATTGGATTATATGTCTTTGTATATTCAGACCATTCAAGTTGGCTTTTTACATATTTTGAAATTAAATTATCATATTCAAAAGCTTGGGAAATAATTTCTTCTTTTTGAGTAGAATCTAAAAAGTCTATTTCTTCAAATTCTTTTTCAATCATCATTTTAAAGATGGCTTTTAATTGACTGCCAGCTTGATTATTTTCATCATAATAACTTGTATCAGGTAAAAATAAGTTGTTACCAGTAAACATTAAACAATATAAAGATGTATCTTTCATATCAGCATCAACTTGGATTGAAAATGGTAATAAATAAGAATTGTTATATAAATATGTGATTTTAGAATTAAAATCATCAATATCTTTAATGTCTAATATGTATTTTAGTCTATCTTTTATAGGAGTAATACCTGCTTTATTTCTTGAAACCATATCAATAACTTTTCTATAGATTTTAATAGCGTTTTCTATGTGTTTATTTGGAATAGATTTACTTCCAGTATTAAAGCTATTAAAGTCAGCTAAAAGTGTTTTTTCTACGTTAAGATCTAAGCTTGAAAAAGATCCTATTGAAGTTCTATCTTCTGGAATGACTGCATCTTTTAACCAACTTTCATTCTCAGCTAAATATAAATCGTCTTGTATTCTTGTCATAAGTTTCTCCTACTAATTTATGTGCTTATTATACTACTTATCAAATGTTTGAAAAAGTAAAACGCAATTAAAAATCTCCTATAAAAATTGAATTTATAGAAGATTAAAATCAGCTATTTTTTCTTTGAATTATTGCTTTTCTTTGATTTTGAATTGCTGTTCTTTTTGGGTTTATAAGAAGATTTTTTCTTTTTTGAAGACTTACTAATTAAAACAATCGCAATTATTATAATTAATAAAATTAATATAGATGCAGCAATAACTATAATCAGTTGAGTTTGGCTAAGAGAATTATTAATAGTAAATTCAAATAAGGTGTAAGAAGTATTATTAGATGAATTTTCTACAATTATTTTTATAACTGCTTGACCAGGTAATAATGTCTTAATTGAATTATTAGAGATTGAAGTTACTGAACTAGAAGAAGATTCAATCTTGTAAGTTTCATTATCTAATAAATTAGTAAAATCAAATGAAAAATTAGTTAATGAATTAACGTTTATAGAACCTAAATTACTAATATTGATAACTGAATTATTTTGTTTAATGCTAATTCCTATTTTGTCTTTAATTTGAATAGTTGTTGAATATGTTTTACTAGTTATTTCGTTTAATTCATCAACTGTGTCAAATTTATAAGTGATTTTACTTTCACCTGCTTTTAAGGCTTTAATTTTTGTAATGTTATTTTCGTTAGTGATTTCAAAATATGATTTATCATAATCTATACTCATTGAAGTGTTTTCACTAATTGTAGGTAAATCAAGTGAAATAGTATCATCAACATGAACTTGATAATTGTCTTTTAAATTGAAAGTGAAATCGTCGCTAATATGGGCGTTTTCAGGATCGTAAATATAATCAGCTAAATAAGGGTAATCAATAAATGGGTTTCTATTATTTTGAACATTGAAATAAATAAGATTGTTTCTATGAATTTCATATTCAGAAACTGGGTCTAATTTATTCCATTTAAGAAATGTTGATAAATTGTGAAATACGCCATGGTAATTAGCATTATCATCATCTAAATTAACATCATCAGTAAGAATTAAGTAAGGCTCTGATTCAGTATTTGTATCTAATTTATTAGAGTATCTAGTTGCCATATAAAATAATGCTCTAGCTACATCACCTTTATATTGATCAGTTGGCTCAAAGACTTTTTCACCATCTTTACTTAATCCAGTCCAACCACTTACATCTGTTGTTCCATCTGCATAATAGCATAAAACTTCTTTTTTAGAAGAGACTACTTCACCATAATATAAATCGTTATGGACATTGTTTGTGTTATGATCAGCAGCGATTAAATGATGTAAATCAGTACCAGCACCTTGAGCAGGATCTTTTCCTGCAGGAGGGAAACCATGGCTTTTAACAAAGACGTGTTCTTTATCTACCTGATAATAAGCAGATGGTCTTTTTGAATTTTCCCAGTCAATTTGAGTTAATGTTTCATCTTTTTTAAATGAGTTAACATCAGTGTTAATTTGTTTAGAAGCGGTAGTAGTATCTGTATAATAAAGTAAATTTAAATAATAATTATTTCCTTGATCTTGAGTAAATTTATAAGTGTCAGGATCAATCTTATTTGTAGATAAAGAGTAATTTCTATCGGTAATTTTATACCAATCTGTGACCTTTGAATAAGTGACAAAATAATTATCCTTAGAAATAATATTGTATAAATAAGATTGCAATTCACTCCCTTTTTTAGAAGTGATAGTTTTTATATCACCTTGATAATATTGATTTAATTCTTCTTGATTTAAGTCTTTATCAACTACTAATTTTTGTGAGTTATCATAGGCTCTACCTTGAAAAGAAGTAGCAGCGTATTTTACATTGGTATTAAAAGAAAATAAACCTGATAAAAGAGTGATAAATAGTAATGCTTTCATTAAAAAAATCTCCTAAAATATTATAAATTATACAAGTCTAAATATGAATACTATTTTGTAAAACCAATCATTACTCCACCTAAAAGA
>CAVHUN010000024.1:0-13655 GCA_963639175.1 uncultured Prevotella sp. | reverse complement strand
TAATGATTGCACCAATTAAAGTGCATATGTTTTCAGCCTTGGTTTTATTTTTATATTCTTTTAATAAGAAAAGGGAAATTAAAGTAGAAATTACAACTGCCATTTGAGTTAAAGTGAATCCAACTGCAGATCCAATTAAGCTATTAGTAATAATCATTAAAAAGTTACCACCGCTTGATAAAAAACCAGGAATTAAAGAATATATTACTTTTAAATCTTTTAAAGAAGTGATTTGAACTGATTCATCTTTTTTATGTTGTTTAAATTCTAAAATATATTGAATTAAAATAGCAAACATAGTACCTAAAAATGTTCCTATTCCATGAGGTAGTAAAGTTGAAGTAGTAGAAACATTATGGATAGTTACAAATCTTAATAATCCAGAATATAACATGAAAAATAAACCAGTTATTACACTTACAATTATTCCAATAATAAAACTTAGATTATCCTTTTTTTCTTTAACTTCTTTATTTTGTTTTGAACGATAAATAGTTAAAAATGAACCGATAATAATAACAAAAATTGCTCCAAATCCTAATCCTAATTGAAAAGGAGTCTGCCAATCTTTAAATACTATAACTGAAAAAGCTGCGTTAAAAATTAAAGTGAAAGCAGTAGTTAAAGCAAAACCGATACTTGTTGATAATAGTTTATAAGCGTAAAATTGAAAAAATTGTCCAATAGCCCAGCAAGCTCCAGAAAAGAAACTATATAAAATAATTTGTAAGCCAAATGAACTTGATAAATCTGCATATGAAGAAGAAAAAGTGCAAAAGAAAACTGCAATTGAAAATAATAAAACAGCAACAGCAGTTCCAAATTGAACTTGAATAGCTTTTCCATTAATTATTTTGATTGAGCTGGGCTTTAATCCCCAAAGCAAGGCGGCCAAACAACCATATAAATATCCCATATACATTTATTATTTTAAAACTTGAGACAAATTGGTTTCAATGATTTTTAAAAATATTAGAAACTTTCAATTATTAAATTAAAAAGAAAAAAGGACTGATATATTAATATCAATCCTGTAAATTCTTAATGGTGCCTCGTGCCAGAATCGAACTAGCGATTGATCCTTACCATGGATCCGTTATACCACTTAACTAACAAGGCAACATGCATTATTAATAATAAATATGATTAATGTATTTGTCAATATATTTTATTTAATTTTACACTTAAAACTAACTTTAGTATGTCAAGCTTATAAAAAGTTATCTTCTTAGTATAGTAAAGTTGAAAAAAAAGAGCGTTTTTTATAAAATAAAGATGTCTAGAAGGCAATGCGTTTCCTACATTTTATCATCGGGAGCGGGTATAATTAGTGGTGTTGAAAGCTAATTAAGTTTAGGATCCTAAAGCTAGTTATGATGCACCCACCTTTATATAAGGGAAGATGACACGCTTTCTAGACCTTTTTTAAGAAATTAGATTGGAGCTATTAATCTGTATGAAGTACGATAATTTATGTGTTAGTTGTATTAGAAGTTTATGTCTAGATGGAACTAATAATGCTAATTCAGGGCATCCTGGTATGGCATTATCAAGCGCACCAATTCTTTACACTTTATATACTAGACACTTAGTAAGTGATCCTAGTCATCCTAATTGGGTAAATAGAGATCGCTTTATTTTATCAGCAGGTCATGGCTCAATGTTACTATATACAATTTTACATTTAGCTGGATATAACGTAAGTAAAGATGATTTAAAGAAGTTTAGAAAGCTAGGTTCTAAAACTCCTGGTCATCCTGAAGTAGGTAAAACTAGTGGTGTAGACAATACTTCTGGTCCATTAGGTCAAGGAATTGGACAAGCTGTTGGAGTAGCAATGGCTGAAACTATGCTTCAAAAAATGTATCTAGAAGGAGAAAAACTTTTTAACCACTATACATATTGTTTATGTGGAGATGGTTGTTTACAAGAAGGTGTTTCTTATGAAGCTATTTCTTTTGCTGGTTTAAATAAATTGAATAAATTAATCATGTTTTATGATTACAATAAAATCACATTAGATGGAGAATTAGCTGCAACATCTAATGAAGATATTGAACTTAGATTTAAAGCATGTAATTGGAATGTAATTAGGGTTAAAGATGGTAATGATTGTGATTTAATTGATAAAGCAATTATTAAAGCTAAAGAGTGTTTAGATAAGCCAAGTGTAATTATTGTTGATACTATTATTGGATATGGTACCCCTAGCCAAGGCACAAATAAATGCCATGGTGCTCCAGTAGGATTTGAACAAGCTGAAGTTGCTAAAAAGTTTTATGGGTATGAATATGGTCCATTTGAAGTACCTGAAGAAGTCTATTCAGTTTTTAAATCAACAATTGTTTCTAAAGGTGAAATAGCCTATAAAGATTATGTTGAAACATATAAAGAATATAAAAAGAATCATGAAAATGAGGCTAAATTTATTGAATCTACTATAAATAATGATGTTTCTAGTTTAATTAATATAAATATAGATGATATAAAAATTGAAAAAGATGAAGCTACAAGAAGTGCTTTTGGAAATATTTTAAATTTATTTGCTGAAAAGCTTCCTAATTTAGTAGTTGGTGGAGCAGATATCGCTTCTTCTACTAAATCAATAATTAAAAATGGTGGCACTTATTCACCTAGTAATTATGCAGGAAGAAACATTGAATTTGGCGTTAGAGAATTTTTAATGGCTTGTATTCAAAATGGTATTTTATTGCACACTGGTTTAAGATGTTGTGTTTCTACATTCTTTGGTTTTTCTGATTATATGAAGCCTGCTATTAGAATGGCAAGTTTATCTAATTTACCTGCTATTTATGAATTTAGTCATGATAGTATTGCCTTAGGAGAAGATGGTCCTACTCATCAACCAATTGAACATTTAGCAATGTTACGTTCAATTCCTAATTTGAATGTCATTAGACCTTGCGATTCAAAAGAAACATATTCTGCTTTAAAAATCGCCTTAGAATCAACAAAGACTCCTACAGTTTTAGTTTTGACTAGACAAAATGTTAAACAAGTTCCTTTTACTTGCTATGAAGGGGTAAAACAAGGTGGATATGTTGTTTCTAAAGAAAAAGAAAAATTAGATTTTACAATTATTGCTAGTGGTTCTGAAGTCAATTTAGCTTTAGATGCACAAAGATTACTTTTAGAAGATGGAATTGATACTAGAGTAGTTTCTATGCCTAATTTAAATGCTTTTGATAAATTAGATGAAGAAAAAAAGAAAGAAGTCTTAGGTGAAGATTATTCAAAACGTATTTTTGTAGAAATGCTATCAAGTTATGGTCTTTATAGATATGCTAAATACACATTAGCAATGGAAAGCTTTGGTGCATCAGCTCCTTATAAAGATGTGGTTGCTAACTTTGGATTTACTCCTAATAATTTAGCAAATAAAATTAAAGAATATATTAAGGAAAATTAATATGAATAGAGGATTAGGAATATTAACTCCAATTTTTTCCTTACCTAGCAATTATGGGATAGGAACTTTTGGAAAAGCTAGTTTTGAATTTGTGGATTTTTTAGAAAAGAGCAAAGTTAAATATTGGCAATTACTGCCACTAAATCCCACCAGTTATGGGGATAGTCCATATCAATCTTTTTCAAGCTTTGCTTTAAATCCTTATTTTATAGATTTAGATATTTTAATTGAGCAAGGATATTTAACTAAAGAAGATGTTAAGGATTTAGATAATTCCTTAAATAGACATGTTGATTATGGATATTTATTTAATACTAGATTTAAAATATTAAAAATCGCTTTTGACAACAGTTTTTCAAAGTTAAAAGATGAGATTGAAATATTTGTAAATGAAAATAAATATTGGATTGAACCTTACGCTTTATTTATGACATTAAAAGTTAAAAATAATTTTAAAGGCTTAATGGATTTTCCACTTCAAGAAAGATTTATTTCAAATGAAGTGATTGAAGATATTAAATCCAATCATTTAGAAACATATAATTTTTATATTTATATTCAATATTTAGCATATACTCAATATTTCAAATTAAAAGAATACGCCAATAAAAAAGGTGTGAAAATTATCGGTGATTTACCAATATATGTCGCATTAGATTCAGCTGATGTTTTTGCATTTAAAGATCAATTTTTGATTGATGAAGATGGTAAACCAAGTCTAGTAGCTGGAGTTCCACCTGATTATTTTTCTTCTAATGGTCAATTGTGGGGGAATCCAATTTACGATTATAAGAAAATGGATAATGATGATTATTATTTTTGGAGACAAAGAACATTTTTTGCAAGTAAATTATACGATGTAATAAGAATTGATCATTTTAGAGGATTTGAAGCTTATTATGGTATTAAATATGGTGAAAAAACTGCCATTAATGGTCAATGGTATAAAGGACCTGGTATTCATTTGCTTTCACAAATTAAAAAGACTTGCAAAAATACCCAATTTATTGCAGAAGATTTAGGAATATTAACAAGAGGAGTCTATTTACTTAAAGATTTAATTAAGTGGCCTGGATTAGTAATTTATGAATTTGCATATTCTACTTCCGATTCTGAATTTAAATCCAATTATTTACCTAGACACTATAAATCAAATTGTGTTGGCTATATTGGTACTCATGATAACGATACTTTAAAAGGCTTTTTAAATGATAAGAATAATAAAGAATTATTACCTTTAATTTATAAAGATTTAAAAGTAAAAACTAAAAGTCAAGCTTTTGATAAGATGATGGAAAGTCTAACTAAATCAAGAGCTAATTTAGTAATTTATTCAATTCAAGATATATTAAAACAAGACACAAGTTGTAGAATTAATACACCTGGGGAAGCTAAAGCTAATTGGCAATATAGAATTATTGAAAATTATGCTACAAAGAATAATATTTCTAAAATTAAAAAGCTAGTAGAAATAGGAAAAAGATAATGGTCAAATATAAATTAGACATCATTTATCAAGATAAAGAAGTAATTGTTATTAATAAACCATCAAATTTATTAACTATTGCAACTAATAATTCAAAAGAAAATAATTTATATCATTATGTAAGTATGTATTTGAAAACTCAAAATAAAAATAACAAAGTTTTTATAGTGCATAGATTAGATAAACAAACTAGCGGAATAATTATTTTTGCAAAATCATATGAGACTAAATTGAAATTACAAAAATTATTTGAAGAAGGTAATCTAATTAGAAAATATTCTGCAATAGTTAAAAATAAACCAATTAAAGATGAAGATACTATAATTAATTATTTAAAAATTGATAAGTTTGGCAATGTCTTTTTATCTTCTAAAA
Organism: uncultured Prevotella sp.; assembly: GCA_963639175.1. Lineage (GTDB taxonomy): Bacteria > Bacillota_I > Bacilli_A > RFN20 > CAG-288 > Scatoplasma. The sequence continues at coordinate 8,364 of CAVHUN010000024.1, read as the reverse complement.
ATGATAAATACGCTAAAAAAGCTATTACAAAATATAAAGTTGTTGAAAAAGTAAATCAGGGATATTTATTAGATATTGAAATATTGACTGGCAGAAAAAATCAAATTAGAATTGGTTTAGCTAGTATAAATTGTCCTATTATAGGGGAAAATAAATATTCTCCTTCAAAATCTAAAAAGATGTATTTAAAGTCATATTTATTGGACTTATCTTCATACAATATGGCTTATTTGTTTATAATTAATAGTAATTTTTAATTGTATATATTAGAATTAGTATGTTAAAAGGATGTAAATTATGATTATAGTATTTGTTATGGATTCATATGGCTTACTTAACAATGGTACAAGTGCCACTGCTCAACGTTTTGCTGATGAATTAGTTAAAATGGGACATACAGTAAGAGTCTTAGGTGTTAAATCTGAGAAATATAAAGATGATCCAAATTATTTTGGACTTGAAAAGTTTGATTTTCCAGTTTTCCAACCACTTATTGATTCACAAGGTTTTTCTTTTGCAAAATGCGATGATGTTGAAACAATAACAAAGGCTATAAAAGGTGCAGATATTGTTCATTTATTCTTACCATTTCCATTAGAAAATCGCGCTAGATTAATTGCTCAAGAATTAAATGTTCCTGTAACTGGTGCTTTCCATTTACAACCTGAAAATATTACATACACAATTTATTTAGGAAAAAGTAAGAGTGTAAATAATTTACTCTATCATTATTTTTACATTTATTTTTATAAATATATTAGACATATTCATTGTCCTTCTAAGATGATGGCGGATGAATTAATTAAGCATAAATATAAAAATTGTGTTCCTCATCCAATTTCAAATGGGGTATCTGATTTGTTTAAACCAATAAAAGCTGAAAAGCCTAAGGAATTAAAAGATAAATTTGTCATTTTAATGATTGGTAGATTATCTAGAGAGAAAAGACAAGATTTAATTATTAAAGCAATTAGTAAATCTAAATATAATTCTAAGATTCAACTTATCTTATGTGGTCAAGGCCCTTATTATGAAAAACTACAAAAACTTTCAAATAAATTGTTAAAAAATAAAGTAATATTCAGATTTGTTAAACAAGATGAATTATTAAAAATTATTAATTATTCAGATTTATATATTCATTCTTCAGATGCTGAATCAGAAGCTATTGCTTGTATTGAAGCCTTTAGTTGTGGATTAGTACCTGTTATTTCAGATTCTCCTTTAGCTGCCACGAATCAATTTGCTTTAGATAATAATTGTTTATTTAAACATGGTAATTCAACTAGTTTAGCAAATCAAATTGATTATTGGATTGAACATGAAGATGCTAAAAAAGAACTCTCTAAAAAATATATTGAATATGGAGAAGAATATAGACTTCCTGCTCAAGTTAAAAAACTAGAAAAAGTATTTTATCAAGCAATTGAAGAACATAAAAACGGTAATGATTTACCAACTTTAACTCCTTCTAAATGGGATGAATATAAGATTAATAAATTGAAGAAAATTATTAAAAAGAAGTTCAATTTCTCAATAGAAGAATTTGCAAAAATCGAACAAAAAGAAGAAGATAAATAAAATCTTCTTCTTTTTTAAATTAGATTTTCTTCAATGAATAAATCAGAACCTTCAACTAATCCTTCTACATTAGCTTCTAAAGGAGAAGAGGAAATATGAACTGGTAAAGATAATTTTGTTTGGAAAAATTCTCTTACACCATTTAATAAACATCCTCCACCAGATAAAGTTATTCCTGAATGAATGATATCTGACGATATTTCAGGAGGTGCTAATTCTAATGTATCTATAATTAAATTGACTATTTCAGAATATACTTTTACTAAGACTTGTTGAATTTCTTGAGTTGACACAATTATTGAATGAGGTAAACCAGTTACTATATCTTTTCCAGTGACTTCTAATAAACTATTGTCACTTTCTTCAAGTAAAGTGCCGATTTTCATTTTGATATATTCACTAGTTTTATTTCCAATCATTAAATGATGTTTGCTTCTTATATATCTTGCAATAGCTTCATCAGCGCTATTTCCTGCGATGTTGCTGCCTTTATTAACGACTATTTTACCAATAGCTAAACATGCGATATTTGTAGAAGAGCCACCTATATCAACTAACATACTACCTCTAGTAGAATTGATATCTAAATCTGAACCAATTGATGAAGATTTTGTAGTATCAGCTAAATAAACATTTTTAATTTTTAATATGCAAGCGACTTCTCTTAATGCTTCTTTTTCAACTGGAGTAATATCACTTGGAATAGAAAATATTACATCGTAATGTTTAATGTTTTTATATAAAGAAATATTAATAAGAGCTTGTTTTAGATAACTAGCTGCTGCAAATTTATCAGCTACTACACCATTTTTAATAGGGAATACAACTTCCATTGATTCAGGAACTTTACCAATTAATTTATATGCTAAATATCCAATTTCAACGATTTTTTTAGAGTCTTTTTCTCTAATTAATACTGTTGGTTCATTGAAATTTATTTGATCTGATGAATTGACTTTGATTAATGTGTTAGTTGTTCCAAAATCTATACCTATAACTTTCTTACTCATAGTATCTATATTTTAGCATATTTTTAAAGTTTAAAATATGAAAGTGAAACAATTGAAACTTAATTATTAAAAATATATGTATTATAAAATTAGAAGGAATAAAGAAAATGATAAGATTAGCTTAAATAAATGATATAGAAGATATTTTATAGCTTAGCAAATTGTATTTGCATTTTATTTTTAGTTTAATAGTGTAAAGTAAAGAATTATTTTTATAAAAATTTCTTTGATATTATTAATTTATATTTGAAATAAAAAAATGCTCGTTACGAGCATTTTTTAGTCTTCTTTATGATGAGCTTCGTATTTCTTTCTTTCAGCTGTATTTAATATCTTTTTACACATTCTTAATGAATTAGGTGTTACTTCTACTAATTCATCAGTGTTGATGTAGTCTAAGCAAGCTTCTAATGACATCTTTCTAGGAGTTTTTAATACAACAGTATTATCTTTATTTGAAGAACGTTGGTTACCTAAAGATTTTTGTTTTGTAACTGTAACAGTTAAATCCATATTGTATTTGTTTTCACCAACAATCATACCTTCATAAACTTCTACACCAGGTCCAATAAACATTGTTCCTCTTTCTTCGGTAGATTTTAATGCGTAGGCAGTTGATTTACCTTCATCAACAGAAACAAGAACACCAATTGATCTTTCACCTAATTTAGCCTTAATCATTGGTCTATATTCTTTAAATGTATGGTTAGCAACACCATAACCACCAGTCATAGTCATAAATGGGGTATTAAATGATAATAAACCCCTTGAAGGAATAACATAATTTAATCTAGTTAAACCATTATTTGATTCCATGGATATTAATTCAGAAGATCTTCTACCAACCATATCCATTACTGGTCCAACATATTGATCAGGAACATCGATTTGTAAATCTTCAAATGGTTCTTGTTTGACACCATCAATTTCTTTAATGATAACTTCTGGTTTACTAACTTGTAATTCAAAACCTTCTCTTCTCATGGTTTCAATTAAGACTGAAAGATGTAATTCACCTCTACCAGTAACAATAAATGATTCAGTAGATGGGATATTTGTATATCTTAATGAAACATCTTTTTGACATTCTTTGAATAATCTTTCTTCAATCTTTTTACCAGATAATAATTTACCATCGTGACCTGAAAAAGGAGAGTGGTTAGCAGAGAATGTCATTTTTAATGTAGGTTCATCAATTCTTAATCTAGGTAAAGGTTGAATGTTATCTTTTTCACAGACAGTTTCACCAACGTTGATGTCAGTTAATCCACCAACTGCGACAATATCACCTGCATAAGCTTCGTTTAATTCGATTCTATTTAAGCCTAAGAAGCCAAATAATTTTGTAATCTTAAATGGTTTTAAAGAACCATCTAATCTACAACAAACTACATCTTGACCAACTTTAATAGTACCTTGTTCAATTCTACCAATACCAATTCTACCAACATAATCGTTGTAATCGAGTAAGGATGGTTGGAATTGTAAGAAACTATCTTTATCCATTTTAGGAGATGGAATGTGTTTGATGATTGTATCAAAAATAGGATCCATACCTTCTTTTTGAGTATCTAATTCAGGTGAATATGAAGATGTTCCTTTTAAAGCTGAAGCATAAACAACAGGGAAATCTAACATGTTATCATCTGCACCAAGTTCAATAAATAAATTTAATACTTGATCTAATGTGTTTTGAATATTAGCGTTTGGTCTATCAACTTTATTGATAACAACAATTGGTTTTAAATGAGATTCGAAGGCTTTTTTTAAAACAAAACGAGTTTGTGGCATTGTTCCTTCAAAAGCATCAACTACTAAGACAACACCATCGACCATGTTCATAATTCTTTCAACTTCCCCAGAAAAATCTGCGTGGCCTGGAGTATCTACAATGTTAATTCTATAATCTTTATAATTAATTGCGGTAGTTTTAGAAAGAATAGTGATGCCTCTTTCATGCTCTAATGCATTTGAGTCCATAACATCGATATCGACGTTTTGGTTATCTCTAAATGTTCCAGAATATTTTAATAATTGACCAACTAAGGTTGTCTTACCATGGTCAACGTGAGCTATGATTGCGACGTTTCTAATTTGTTTCATTTACTATCCTCCAAATAATATATTTGACAATTCAAGTAATTATATCATTTATAAATATCTTTAAATATAATTAGTTTTAATAAATATATAAGTAAGTGCTTTCAAATAATTGCAAATCTTTAATTTGTTAACAATGTTAATTAATTTTAGTTAACATTGTTAATTAAATGTGATATATTATCATTCGTGGATAATATAGAATTTAAAACATTTGCTGAAAATGGCGCTTTCTTTGCAAGATTATTAAATAATTCAATATTTATAGAAAGCAAAATAATCTCGATTCTTTCAAAAGATAAGTTAACAATTAACGATTTGAAATTGTTTTATGCTATCGCTTATTTGAAAGAGAGCAATAAAAACACCGTGAAAAATATTTCAGATTATTTATATGTATCTCCAGCTGCTTGTTCAAGAACTATTAATACTTTAGCTAAAAATAAATATGTTGAAATAATAAAAAGTAAACAAGATAAAAGAATTTCTTATATAAATTTAACTAAGAGCAGTTTAGATATCATAAATCAAACTAATTTATATCATGTTAGATTATATAACGCATTAAAAGATTATTTTGACCAAGAAAAGTTAGTAGATACATTAGAAGTATTAAAAGTATTAGACAATATTATAGTTAATCAAAAATTACTCTAAGAAAGGAGAAAAATTATGTCGATTCAACTAGTTATAGATACCTGTGCTGATTTATCACCTCATAAGGATATTTTAAACACTATAGTTTTACCAATTCCAGTATATATAGAAGGAAAAGAATATATACCATTTGAGAATTTAAGCCCAGTAGAATTTTATCAATTGCAACAAAATTCAAAAACATTGCCTCATACTTCTCAAGTTCCTTTTAATTTAGCCTATCAAACATTTAAAGAAATTATTGAAAAAGGTGACCAAGTCTTAGGAATTTTTATGGGTAGTGGTCATTCTGGAACGTATAATTCATGCGTATTAGCTAAAAATCAATTAGTAGAAGAATTAGGAAAAGAAGTTGAAAATAACATCAAATTAATTGATTCTGAAAATGTTACTTTCCCATTAGCTGCTTTGTGTTTATTAGCAAGAAAATTAATCGATAAAGGTGAAATGAATTTAGAACAAATTTATCAAAGAGTCAATTCTTTAGTAAGTAAAATTCATATGAGAGCCTATATTGATGATTTAACATATTTGAAAATGGGTGGAAGAATTAGTGGAGTAACAGCTACTTTAGGAAACTTATTAAACTTTAAAATTGTTATTAAAACTGGTTGTAATTTAATTACTCCTACTGATAAATTACGTGGTCTTCCTAAAACTTATGCATGTATAATTGATACATTTTTAAAAGAAGGTTATGATCCAAGCTTGCCTTTATATATTGGTCATACAAATGCACCTGAAAGAGCAGAAACTTTAAAAAATCTCTTATTTGAAAAGACTGGTTTAAATGTTGAAAAAATAATTGATATTGGCCCTACTGTAGGTGCTCATGTTGGTCCAGGAAGTACTGGCTTATGCTGGTTTACAAAATAAGATTATGGAAGAAATAACTGAATATTTAAAATTAGTGAAAAATAATGATGAGCAAAGAGATGAACAGGCTTGTCAAATTATTGAAAATTTAATTCAAATTCACGATAAAAAATATAAATCGTTAAAAAATCCTATTTATAACATATCTTTTGTCATTTTATTATTGTCATATTTTGAACGTATTTCTTATTTAGATAAAAATAGAATTAGTTATGATTCTTATTTAAGATACGCATCATTTTTACAAGCTAGTCCTTTAAAAGAAAATATTTATAATGAGAATATGAAAAAGGATTTATCCAATATGAATAAATCCGCTTATTCTATGAAAGAAGTTATAGTCAATATTGCAAAAGATATTGAAGATCCTTACTTTAGAATTAATTTGATACTTATTAGTGTTTGTTTATTTAAAGACGAAGGTAATATCACTTCTAAACAAAAGACTTTTATCGAAGAATTATTTAAAGCTTTACAAATTTAGTTTCTTGTTAAAGAGAATTTAACATAATCTTCAACTTCACTCATGGTATCAAACTTAGCCATAACAAAATAATCACCCATAGCATCAGCTAAGATATGTGGATTATTATCATAATAACAGACGTTATTATGATATTTTTGTTTGATGTCATTTACTGAATGAACATAACTTCCATTAAATCTACGTCCAATATATGCACAATACATTCTAGGGAATCCGATATATTCTCTATTTTCATCAAAGCACATTACATCTGCCCAAATTTTATATATATCTAATGAATAGGCAAAATCAATCATATCAGGAGTATATCCACCAGGTACTCTCATATTGACTTCGAGTCCATATAAGTCACCTTTTTTACCTAAATGAGAATCTTCAGTTAATCTAAAGAATTCAAAATGGAAGAATCTAGATTTAACTTTAAAAGCATGTAATATAGCTTGACCAGCATCTAATAAATCTTGAGGGATATTCTTATTTGTATAATAATAAACATCGCTATCGCCAGTAACTACATCAACAATAGGAATAGGGAAGACATGGTGAGTTGGATAAACAATATTTCCTTTTGAATCACATACACCATCTAAAGAAATTAATTCTCCTTTAATAAATTCTTCCATAATGTAAGTTCTATCTTTTAAGAAAGAATTTTTCTTTTCAAAGAATGAATCTAAATCTGCATCATTTTTTAATTTGTATGTAAAAGAAGCACCAACTCCATCATCTGGTTTAACTATAACTGGGTAACCAACTTTTTTAATAAATTCAACACAGTCTTCTTTTTTATTAACAATATGCCATCTAGCAGTTTTGACATTTGCTAATTTATATTTATCTTTCATTAAAGATTTGTGTTTAAAATATTCAATTTGATCTAATTTAGGACCAGTGCAAATATTGAAATCTTCTCTTAATCTAGCATCATCATATAACCAGAATTCATTATTTGATTCAATAAAATCTATTCTTCCATATTTTGAAATAAAATAAGCAACTGCTTTGTATTTTTCATCATAATTATTTAAATCATGAACATAATAATAATCAGATAAAGATTCTTTTAATTGGATAGGTAATTGATCATAAGGTTGATCAGCAATTCCTAAAACATTAGCGCCATTTTCTTTTAAAGATTTGCAAAATCTATAATAATTATTTGGAAAATGAGGTGAAACAAATATAAAGTTCATAATAATTATTCTCCTTTTTACATTATATATAAATATATTTAAATAATACCACTTTTGGAAGCTAAATTGCTTAATTCAAGGTAAAATGAGAACACTTTCAATAATGAAATTAAATTTAATCTAATATTTTTCTAAAAATTAATAAAAATTCTTCTATATATTTATGGAGGAGCAACAAAATGGAAAGTTTTGATTTTACAAAAGTATCAAAAAGTACTTATGAATTAAAGACGTATAAGCAAAGGGAAAGGTTCACAAAAATTTTAGCTGATGAATATGTGATATGTATTCAAAAGATATTAGTAAAAAATGATATGAATATAGCTAAGATATCATTTGAAGATTCAAAAAAACCATTGATAAGTTTAAATAATGTCAATGGCACAAATAAAATACCTGAAGAATTGTAAATAGCATAATGAAATTGTTGGAAATTCGCAATTGAAAATGTAGGTTTCTA
>CAVHUN010000023.1:0-44530 GCA_963639175.1 uncultured Prevotella sp. | reverse complement strand
ATTTTAAAGCGAGTAATTCGCCGCATAAGTTATTTTAAAAATTCGCCTAGAAATATAACATAATTTTTGTAAGGAGGTTTTATTTATGACAATTGGTGAAAAAATCAAGAAAATAAGAGTTGAGCAAAACTTGACTCAAAAGGAACTCGCTTCTAAGTTGAATGTTACTTTTCAGACTGTAAGTAAATGGGAAAATGATATTAATGTACCTGATATTTATACATTAAAGAACATCGCTAAAGTATTAAATATTAATATTGAATATTTAATAGATGAAGATGAAAATTTAAAAAAAGAAAATGAAGAAATCGCGGTAGTAGAAGAGCCTAAAAAAGTAATATGTAAATGTTCAAAATGTGGAAAAGACATTTTAGAAGATGATAAAGCATATTATGGGGTTTTAAAAACTGGACATGTAAGACATAGGCATTATACTGATGTATGTTATTGTCAATCTTGTTATTTAAAAGAAATGGAAGTTGAAAATTCTAATTTCACTCCAAACCCAGATAATAAGCCTAAAAATAAAGAAGTTGTAGTAACTAAAAATGTCTCTACACGTATGTCAAAGTTTAGTGGTAGAGAGGACAAAAAAGCAATCATAGTTTCTATTATTGTATGTATTGTTCTATATATATCTTTTTTAAGTTACTATATTTGTAATTACGAAAAATATGGATTATCTCAAACTATCTTTATGCCATTATTAATAGCATATATAGGATTATCAACAACTTATTGTGTTGGTTGTTTATCGTTTATTTCAAGTGTATTCTTCTTTTTCTGGAAGCCTACTATCCATTGGCCAGGAATAATTTTTACATTTGATCTTGATGGATTTAAATTCTTAATCTTTATGAAATTGTTATTTGCTGTTTTAGGATTTACCATCGCATTAATAAGTGGAATTTTCGGATTTGCTTTAAGCGCATTCTTGTCGTTTTTTGCTTATATCCCATTATTAATTAAAAATAGATTTTAACGTTGATATATAAATTAAAGAAAGGAAAAATTTATGTCAAAAAAGCCATTAATTATTATGATGTTAACAATGTTTATGTTAACTGGATGTGGAGAAAAGACTAGCTCTTCTTCAACTAATAGTTCAAGTAAAGAGCCCACTAATGTATCTAGTAGTTCTTCTAGTTCAACTAGTAAAGAAACATTATTAGAATTTGAAAATGTCACATATTCAGATTTAAGTGTTACTTATGATGGAAATAGTCACATTCTTAATGAAGTTACTAACGCTCCTGAAGGTACAACTATCGTCTATGAAAATAGACAAAATTATACAGATGCTGGTAGTTATGTTAGTAAAGCAACTTTAACAAAACAAGGATATAATAGCAAAACATTAACTGCTACATTAACAATCTTAAAAGCTGAATTTGCAGAAAGCACTTATCAATATAAAGATGTCAGTGTAAATTATGATGGTTTAGATCATATTGATGATGTTCAACTTGTTGGTGTTTTACCTGAAGGAACTACTACTTCTAAAAAAGTAAAAGATAAAAATGGTAATGAAGTAAGTTCTGCTATAGATGTTGGTAATTATTATTACGAATTAGTTGTTACAAATAAAAATTATAATTCCATCACTTTAAATGCCACATTAACAATTAAAGCAGTTAGAAAAGATATGCCTGTATTTGCAAGTGATAATGGAACTATTTATTTTGCAAATGGTTTACATAATAGATATCTATATTCATATACTTCTACTTCAGACAATAATATAAGCTTAGTAGATTACTCTTCTCCTAATAAATTTAATAAGTCTAGTTCTTCTGCTATCTATATTTCTAAATATGCTATATTAAATGCTGCTAAAGAAATAGGTAACTCATCTAGTGATGTTTTATATACAGATAGTTCAATGACTGATTTAGTTAAATATAGTTCTACAGTTTATTATTATTCAAAAGTTTCTTTATTAAATAGTCAAGCTAATGGTATTTATAAAGTTGATTCAACTAATCAAGATAGTGAACCAGTTGTAAGTATGGTTGCTTCTATTAAAGCTGATAATTTAGCAATCTATAATAACAATCTATATTTTATAAATAATTCAGATGAAGGTTATCTTTATAAATTAAATTTATCCACAAATACAACTTCCCTTGTTTTAAATAAGAAAGTGAGAGAATTTGTTATTGATTCTAATAAAATATATTGTGCAATTAATGGAGCTTTAAATGATTATTTAAGCGTAATAGATTTAGCTGCTTCTACTATTGAAGAAGAAAAATTAACTGATGCTTCAGGTGAATTTTTAACTGTTAGAAATGGTTATTTATATTATAACTACACTGATTTATATAAATATATCGACTCTTCTAAAAAAGGTATTTGGAGAATAAATTTATCATCTAAAGTTTTGGAACAAGTCTTCCATACAGAAGATGTAAATGGATTTGATGTTGATAGCTCTAATAATATTTATTATGTAAATACAAATGATTTACATCTTTATAAATACAATATCTTAGCAAAAACTATCATTGATTTATTATCTACATTTGTTATTCCTACTCTAACTCCTTTAAATACTGGTGGAAAAACAATTACAGTTGGTTCAAGAGTCTTCTATCAAAATATGTACGCAAATAAATGTTTATTTATGTATGATGAAAAAAGCAAACAAACCACTCAATTAACTCCTAATAAAGTTGCTGATTTTTATATTTATAATGACACATTATATTTAAACGAAGTCACTATGTTAGTAAATAATGATATTTATGTCGCTAATATTAAAACTGGTAGTGAAGCTACTAAAATCAATTCTAATGATATTAGAAATCTCACAACTGATGGCACTTATATTTATGGTACTCATTATAACTGGGCAGGATTAAGTGGTGGCATTGCTAGAATGAAATTAGATGGCAGCGAATATGTTAAATTCTCTGATGTCAATGGTGCTAAAAACTTCCAAATAAAAGATGATAAGCTATATTTTATTAATTGCACTACTGGTCAAGATAATGGAGATATTCAATATTACACATTATCAGATATATCTAATGATTCAACTAAATTAACTGCTACAGATTTACCAAGTACTAACAAAATTAAAAATGTAAGACAATTTATATTTGAAGGAAACGATACTATTTATTATTTATATCAAGGAACTGTATATAATTTCCTTGCTCGTTCTAGTTTAACTAGTTTAGCAGAAGGAACTAAATTAGCAAATTCTAAATGCTCTCCTAAAGAAATGTTTATTCAAGGTGATTATATTTATTATTATTCTTATCCAGTAACTTCACTTGAAAATGCTGGTTTATTTAGAGTAAATAAGAATAACACTACTACAGATACTAATATTGAATCTATCTTAAAATGTAATTCTACTTATTATTGTTCAGCTTTAGGTTATACTTCTTCTAACAATATTTATTTCTTAAACTATCTATATTCAGGTAATTTACCTTATGGTGATGCTCATTATTATCAAATTAATTTAAATAATAGTAACCAAGTAACAAAGATTAGTTAATCTTATTTATCAAATCTGAAGCCGATATGCTTAATTTATATCGGCTTTTTTGATTGTTTATTTTTCCCACTAAAAAAGGAAGGCCATTAAATTCAACCTTCCTAAATTATCAAATATTAATCAGCTAATTTTTCAAATTCTTTATCTAATGGTTTAAAGCCGTTAATTAATACAATTACACCAAGTAAGACTAATACAACACCAATTATAATAAATAAAGCATTAATAATTGTACCAGCAGCATTATAATAAATTACTAATACACCACATGTGATTAAGACTGCAGCGACAATAAATTCAATAACAATTAATGAAATGTTTTTGCTCTTTGCAAGGATTTTTATAACTGCTTGAATAATTAAGATTGCAGCAAGTGCAAATAAGAAAACTGCTAAGAATAAAGAGAAGATTTGTTCAACTAAATTCGGTAAGAAATCAGGTTTAATACAAATAACAATACCAATAGCCATTTCTAATGCAGCTACTAATAAGCCTTTACCCTTTAACATTAACTTTACAGGATCAATGAAATATCTAGTAACTCTAATCAAGGCATCTAATATTAAGAATGCTCCAGCTAAATAGAAAATAACATTGTGTAAACTTTGATTGTTGTAATAAATAATTGCTAAAATGCCAGCTACAATCAATACGAGTGCTTCTAATACTCTACAAAAAAGCCAGACATTTTTTGGATTTTTAATTTTAGCCATAAAGTTCCTCCTAAAAATACCATGAATATTATGGTTTTTTAAAATTGAAGTGTCAACTAATTTTATCTAATATGATAAAATATTTTAGCTGGGTCTGTAGCTCATTTGGGAGAGCAATTCGTTCGCAACGAATAGGTAGCGAGTTCGATCCTCGTCAGATCCACCAACTAAGTTAATAATTTATAATTAAAATTATAAATTCAAATAAATAACAATCATTAAATTAAGAGGTAAAACGTGGATTATTTAAAATTAATGACAAGTGATAAAGGATATACATGTTCTGATTTTGATCTTCCAAAAGATAAGCAAAAGCAAGCAAGAACATTGTGTTTTCAATATAACCAATTAGATCCTAACGATACTAAAGCTAGAAGAAGTATTTTAAAAAAATTATTTGGAACATGTTCAGATTTAACTTTTATAGAATCTAACTTTCAATGTGATTATGGAATAAACATTCATACAAATGGACTAGTATTTATAAACTTTAATTGTGTAATTTTAGATACTTCACCTGTTTATATTGGTCAAAATTGCTTTATTGCTCCTAATGTTACTATTGCATGTGCATCTCACCCAATTGATTCATCTTTAAGAAATCAAGGTTTATTAATAAGTAAACCAATTACAATAAAAGACAATGTTTGGATTGGCGCAAATACCACAATTTGTGGTGGAGTTAGTATAGGAGAAAATACTGTAATAGGGGCAAATAGTTTAATTACTAAAGATATTCCATCTAATGTAGTAGCCTTTGGAAATCCATGTAAAGTAATAAGAAAGATAACTGACAAAGATAAGCAAAAGACACTTAATGAGCTTAATAAGCTTAAAAATTTATTGTAAATCTTGAATATTTTACATTTATTAATTTTTCTAGCATCACTAGACTTTCTAACTTTTTGTATCAATTTTCCTATTTTAAATTAGCTAATCATTTTTAATGATAATTTTTTAATATAAGTTTAAAATAATACTAGTTATTAGATAGGAGAAAAATATGGCGTGTACAACAATTTTAGTAGGGAAAAATGCTAGTTATGATGGTTCAACAATGATAGCTAGAAATGATGATTGCCCTTCTGGACAATTTCATGTTAAAAAAGTTGTTTATGTAGATAGTAAAGATCAACCAAAAATTTATAAATCAAAAATATCACATGTAGAAATAGAATTACCTTCTAATCCAATTGGCTATACAATGACACCAAATGTCGATCCAAAAGAAGGAATCTGGCCTGCAAGTGGAATTAATAAAGAAAATGTAGCAATGACAGCTACTGAAACTATTACTTCAAATCCATTAGTATTAGCTGCTGATCCTTTAGTTGAATATAAAAAAGCTACTCCTACTTCAAAAGAAGTAATTGGTGGAATAGGAGAAGAAGACTTAGTTTGTTTAGTATTACCTTATATTCATTCTGCAAGAGAAGGTGTTATTCGTTTAGGTGAATTATTAGAAAAATACGGCACATATGAATCAAATGGAATAGCTTTTGCAGATAAAAATGAAGTTTGGTATTTAGAAACAATCGGCGGTCATCATTTTATGGCAGTTAGATTAAAAGATAATCATGTAGCAGTAATTCCAAACCAATTATCAATTGACCATTTTGATTTTAAAGATGCAAATAATGAGCAAAAAGAATTCATTTGTTCAAAAAATTTAGAGAGCTTCATGAAAAAGAACCATATTAATTTTTCTAGCAATCCTAGAACATGTTTAGGAAGTCATTCTGATTCAGACCATGTTTATAACACTCCTAGAAGTTGGTATGGCACTTTATATTTTAATAAAGATATAGTAAATGAAAATAATCTTACTCCAACAAGTGATAACATACCTTTTAGTGTAACCCCACTTAATAAAGTCACTATTGAAGATGTTAAATATGTTTTAGGATCATATTATCAAAACACTCCTTATAACCCATACTCAAAACAAGATAATCCTACTAAAGGAATATATCGACCTATCGGTATTAATAGAACTAGCTTTATGTCTATATTACAAATAAGAGATTATGTTGATAAACCAATCCAAGCTATTGAATGGATTAGCTTTGCTTGCAATGCCTTTAATACATTTATTCCTATTTATACAAATGTAGATACTATTCCTTCTTATCTTTCTAACACCACATTAAAAGTTGATACTTCTAATTTCTATTGGGCTAGTAGATTATGCTCAGCTTTAAGTGATCCTCACTTTAGTTCTACTATCATCCATGTTGAAAGATATCAAAACTACACAATGACAATTAATCATATGTTAATTAATAAATATGATAAGAAATTTAATGAAACTAAGGATATTAACATATTAAAGCAAGCAAACCAAGAATCTTGTGATCAAATCCAAGAATGCACCAATAATTTATTAGATAAGCTATTATATGAAGCAAGTATGAAAATGAAAAATAGCTTCTCAAGATCAGATAATTAAAAAAGGAGATTAATCATGAATTATAACTGGGATTTAACTAGAATTTATCAAAGCGAAGAATTGTTTTATAAAGATATTGAATTAATAAAACAATTAGGCGAAAAGTGTGCCTTTTACCAAGGAAAATTAGCAGATGAAAAATCATTTGTTGAATATTTTACACTTTCAAAAGAATTAAATAAGACCATCAACAGGCTTTATATGTATGCTGCTAGCAAATCAGATTTAAATAAAAAAGATGTAAAAAGTAGCCAAGATTTATCTAAAGTCGAACTAGCAGTAAGAGAATTAAGTGAAAAACTTTCTTTTGAAAGTCCTGAAATATTAGCCTTAGGAAAACAAAAAGTAACTGAATTTATTAAAAATAATCCTCAATTAGAAGAATTTGATTATTCATTTGAACAATTATTCTTAAATCAAGAACACATTCTTTCTTCAGATAAAGAAAAATTATTAAGCTATTCTTCTAGTCTACTTTCACAAGGAAGCGATTTATATTCCACATTAAGTGTTGCTGATTTTTCTCCTAAAGAAGTAGTTTTAGAAGAGGGTGGCAAAGTAAAAGTAGGCATGTCTAATTGGATTAACTTAATTAAACAAGCTAAGAGTGCTAAAGATAGAGAAACTATTTTTAAAGGTTTATATTCTTATTATGAAGAACATAAAACAACTTATGCTCAAATTTACAATGTAGTATTACAAGGTGAATTAGCCACCATGAAATCTAGAAATTACCCTTCTATTTTAGAAGAGCATTTATTTAGTAATAACATTCCTTCTAAAGTCTTTTTAAACTTAGTTGAGACTGCTAGAAATGGTGTTACTCCTTTACATAAATATTATCAATTAAGAAAAGAATATTTACATCTTGATCACCATTGTTCTTATGATCGTTTCTTGGAATTAGCTAAAAGTGATAAGCATTATACATATGAACAAGCTAAAGAATTATTCTTTAATTCTATCGATAAATTCCCATTAGATTTTAAAAATAAAGCTAGAGAAGTTTTAAAAGAAGGATATGTTGATGTCTATCCAAAAGATGGTAAAAGAAGTGGAGCTTATTCAAATGGAGGAGGAGATCTTCACCCATACATCTTATTGAATTTTGATGGTGGATTAGATGATTGTTTCACTCTTGCTCATGAAGCAGGCCATTCTATCCACACCTTATATTCAATGGAAAATCAACCATTCAGCAAACAAAATTACACAATCTTTGTTGCAGAAATTGCTTCTACATTTAACGAACATAATTTACTTGATTATTTATTAAAATCAGATAATTTAACTCATGAAGATAGAATCTTCCTCCTTCAAAAAGCTATCGATGAAATATGCTCAACATTTTATAGACAAACATTATTTGCAAACTATGAATACGATATTGCAAAATTAGTTGAACAAGGTCAACCAATTGATCATGAAGTTTTATCAAATAAAATGATTGAATTATATAAACACTATTATGGAATTGATATTAATTTAGAAGATGTTAAAAAATATGTCTGGGCTTATATTCCTCATTTATTCTATACTCCATTTTATGTATATCAATACGCTACATCATTTTCAGCAAGTTTACAATTTTATTCAAATGTAAAAAATAATTTACCAAACGCTTTTGATAAATACATTTCATTATTAAAAGAAGGTGGTTCTGATTTCCCTATCAACGAAGTCAAAAAAGCTGGTGTAGATTTCTTAACTCTTGACCCATTTAATGCAGTTGTTAATAGAATGAGTGAATTAGTTGATTTACTTGAACAAGAATTAAAAAAGTAATTAGAATATAATTCCAAATTAAAAGTCTATAGTTTTGTTTTATTAGCTATAGACTTTTTAAATTATTAATAATTAAGCTAAATAATTAATTGTTATAGAATTATTTTTACTCGCATAAGTTGAATTTTCATCAATTAATAAGAAATAAGAATAATCTCCACTAACTGTATAAGTAAATGTATTACCTTCTTGAGCTGGTTCAACTTTAACATTATTAGGAGTAGAAATAACTGAATCACTTAAATATAATGACAAAACACCATAGTATTCAGTAGACATTGCTTCAACTACTATAGAAGTAATTTTACCTAATGAATTTGAATTATATAAATAACCTGAGCCTTTACTTAATGAAGAAATTGTAATGTAATTATCTGATTTTTTAATTCTATAAAATTTAAAATTGATATTATTTTGACTAAATTCTACTTCTTGTGTAGGATAACCATTTACTGTTTCTTGAAAGAAAGAATCATCAATAGTAATAGTTTTATTAGTGACATCTTCACTAGAGCTAGATTTAACTTTACTAATTTGAACAAAGAAATATCCATCACTCAACATAAATCCAACTTCATAATTTGTAGTAGTATTTACATACATTTGAGTAGTTGAATTATATGTGTAATTTAAATTAGTTAAAGCAGTTGTATAATCATCTTCAATTGTTGATTCTAAACTAGAAGGAATATAACCACCAATATAGAAATAATTTATATCATCTTCATCAAAGTGATAATAAGCATACTTTTCATTTGTATCTAAACTAAATGCAGGAACAATTTGTTTAGCATCATTTTCACTCACATTATAAAATGAAGCAATTTGACTATATGGAAATGAATCTGATTCTTCATAGTTATATTCATAATAACCATAAATAACAAATTCATTGGTATTTTCCACACCAATTTGAATATAAACTGTATATTCAGTAAGTGTATATGAATAAATTTCTATATCATCATATTCAGTTTCTTCTTTTATAAATTTAGCATCTACTAATTGCGCAGCATATGCTTGTTGAGCTTTTAAAGCTAATTGATTAGAAGCATATGTATCATAAACAATAAAGCATACTCCATCAGAATCAGTTCCACTAGCGTTTACATAACTTGAAGTAAATGTAGTAGGAAATGGTAATGGAAAATTACTATCATTAAGATAAATTTCCATATCTTCTAAATCTTCAGATGACCAAGTCATGGCTATATCTTTACTAATTGATTCAGATGAGCTAGATAAAGAATCATTGCTAGATATTGATGTACTAATTATGCTAGAACTATCTTTATTTGAAGAACTTGATATACTTTCTTGACTTGATGTTTCTTCATAACTAGATTGGCTAGAGTTACTTGAGGTTTTATCATTACAAGAAGTAAGTGTTAATAGGCCTAAGACGACTAATAATAATTTGCTGTGTTTTCTAAACATGAAATTTCTCCTTTTCCTAGATATTGTATAATATTTTGTGTAGACTTTTAATTACAAATTTCACTTATAAATGAAAATATAAACAATTAGATAATTATCAATTTTAATAAAAGTGTTTATTTTCTTGATTATCTTTTTGGTTTTTTGAAAATTCCACTATATAATAATTCTAAGGAATATTTATCATATCCTTAAAGGAGGATAACTCAAATGAAAAAATTATTAAAAACATCCATAATGCCATTAATTACAGTTTTTGCTTTAACTAGTTGTGGTGAAACACCTTCTATTACTCCTGAAGTTGCAAAACAAAGAGCAGCAGATATTCAAACTAAACAAGCATCTTCTGATTTTAGCTTACCTACAAAAGTCTCAACTTCTACATCTAGTGAAGCTAAAGTAACTTCTAATGGAAGCAGCTCATCAGCAACAATTTCTTATACAACTGAAATGGATTTAGATAACTTTTATTTTCATAATCAATTCCATATAGTATCAGCTGGAAGAAATTTTTCAGTAGATGTGTGGAACTATTTCCAAGCAAGTGAAAAAGCATTCTACACAGTTTACCAGTCAGGTACAGACACTCAATTATTTACTAAATTATCATTATCTGATAATCAAATTGAATCTATGTCTACAAATTATCAATCTATTTTAAAAGAAAGCATTAAAACCTTTTCTTCTATAAATAGTTCTGTCAATTTAAGTGACCTTGATTTTACAACATCATTAAAAGAATTATCTATAAATTCAACCGGTTTAGAACAAATTGTTGATTTTGCTAAACAAGCTGAAAATGGCAAAATTGAAATCAAAGATGAAACTGGTCAATCCGATTTTAATTTAAGTGGATCATATAGTATCGATAAACTTGACTTCCGTTCAAGTGGAGATGGTAGCTTAGAAGCATGGTTAGATGGCACTTTAAATTTAGCAGTATCAACATATACTTCCTCTTCCAAATTAAGTGCTTCAATTGTTTTTAAAGATTATTTATTTAGCTCATCTTCATTAACTTATTCAGTTAGTTCAAATGCTAATAATCAAACTACTACTGCTTCAATAACACATAAAACTGAAACAAAATACGACGTAAAAGTTAATAAACCCACAATTAAAGACAACAAATAAATTTTCTTTTAAAAAAACACATTAGCTATTCTAGGTTAATGTGTTTTTAATTTTCTAATTTTTACTTAAAGCGATAATTGTTGTAATTGATCTACAAAGATAATGACCTTGTCTAGTTAAATTGATATAGCCATCTTTAAAAAAGAATATACCTATATTAGCAAGATTTGCTAATCCTGCATTCACTTGATCTTCACTAAATAATTTATCCATCTCTGGCAATTTGAATTCTTTCATTTGTTGTGACATAAGTCCTGTTACAAAATAACTGACAATTTCATCTTTTTTAATACTTGTAACATGATTGATATCAGCTAATCCACCTAAGACCAACATGAATAGCAATTCAAATCTAGAAAATAAATCAAATGGTTTAAGAGTTCTATTAGCATCTACAATTGAACTAATCAATTCTTGTCTTTTAGAATCATTTAGACACTTTAATATTTTATCAAATGAATCTAAAGCTTCTTGCATATTGCCTTTTCTTATATCATTCATATCATAGGCGCTAAAATCTTCATCTTTAGTAAATCCATATAAAATCATCGTGAAATATGGATTAATTCTAAACAAATTGATATAGAATTCATTAGCTTTATCGTTTAAAAATAAATTAGTATATAAATCATAAAAATCAATTACTAATGATTTACCTTTATATGCATTGATCAATTGATTTAACTTATCTTTTTTATCTAAGCAATAATAAATACCAGCTAAATAATCTTTAATACCTAGTTGATCACTATAATCATTATTCAATAACCAGCATGCTTCTTTTTCTGCTTTTTCAAAATCGTTTAATTCTAAATATAAGCTTAATAAATTAAATTCTATTTTGTATAAAGTGATATAAGTTTCAATATCCACTTTATTTTTTGCATATTTTTCTTTAAAAGAAGGATCATTTACTTTTAAATAGTCAATATATTCTTTATATAATTGTTCTAATTCAGGTAAACAATCTTTATAATTTTCAACTCCTTTTTCTATAAACATCAATTCTAATTTAATACCATAATCATTTGGATTAATATCAAGAATTTGATGTGCTAAATCTATAGCTTTTTCAACATCTTTACACGAACCATATTGTTTATATAAATCAGACAATTTCTTACTTAATTCACTCATTTTTAAAATACTCTCCTTTAAAATTATATAGTAATTAACCTAACAAAAGCTAAACTATATTAATATTTTTAGCATTTATAAATTATGCTGCCATTTAAATCAGTTCTAACATATTTAATATTTAACTTTGTTAATCTATCTATCACTTCTTTTGATGGATGATTATACATGTTTTTATAACCACAAGAAATAATCGCTAATTTAGGATCCACTTTTTGTAAAAAATCATAACTAGAAGAAGTATTAGAACCATGATGACCTAACTTAATTACATCTGATTTTAAATCGACATTTGATATAATTATTTTATTTTCAATTTCAATAGGAGCATCACCAGTAATCAAAAATTTTGTATTTCTAATTTTAAATTGAAAAACTGAAGAATTATAATTATTATCACTGTTTGTTTTATCTTTATATTTATTTAAATCATCAATTTTTAAATCTGTAAAATATAAGCTGTTTTCTAGTCCACCTATAACAATTTTATCTATTTTAAAATTAGCTTTTAGACTTTCTAAGGCTCCTATATGATCATTATCTTCATGAGTAATTAATACTGCATCTAATTTATATATTTTCAATTTATTAAAATAAGGAATTAAACAATTTGTAGCTAAATCGACATAATTACTTCCGCCAGTATCTATCAAAATATTTTTATCTTTGTATCTAATTAAAGTAGAATCACCTTGACCAACATTGATAAAAATAACTTCATATTTATAAAATGGATTAGGAATAAAGCAGATCAATAATTCAATTACAAATAAACTGCTACATACTTTATATTGTTTTTTAAAATTCATTTCGCTTAATAATGCAATTAAAATAAGCAATATATAGTATATAAATACGAATACATCATTAAAATCTCCACATATTAGAAACAATTAGACTTTGCATAAAGTCTCTATGAATTTATATATATTCACATTTATTATTTCTAAAAATGGAACCGTTATTTTAGGAATAAAGACTAATAAATCAATTAAAAACAATACTGAAAAAAATTTAGAAAATAATATAGTAAGTAAAAAAGCTAATAAATTAATTCCATGATTCATTTTTAAATTCAAAGGCAAACATACTAAGCAAAATATCAATGAACTTTTTTGATTAATAAATCTATCGCCTTTAATAAAGCTCTTTTTAATCAATTCAAAAATTATTAAGCAAGTAAATGAATAATTAAATCCAATACTAATCTCATAAAATGGATTAAATATTAAGATAATAATTCCAGTTAGAGATATTCTAGAAATATAATCTGCATTAATTTTAAATTTCTTACTTAATAAATATAATAAATTCATCAATAATATTCTTAATAGGCTGATAGAAAAACTAGAAAGAATATAAAATATGAAAATAATTGCAATAACAATTAAATAAAGCTTTATTTCATCTATTTTATCTTTTAATTTATTCTTAATTATTTCAATTAAAAAACTAATGTGTAGTCCACTAGTTGTAATTAAATATGAGATTCCTGCTAAAGATATGTTTTTATATAAAGAAGAATCTACACTATCTTTAAATATTAAACTAGCTATCATTTGTTTGCTAGCAGATGAGTAGCTAGTTAAAATGCTATCTTTAAATGCATTTATTTTTAAAAATGTATTGTATTTATCGATTATTTTATATTTTTCAATTTGTTGAAAACAATTATAAGAATTTAAATATCTTACAAAATCAAATCCTTGTTCATAACTAGAAAATTTTAAATCAATAGCATTTCCACTTATATATACAATATCTCCAATTTCATGATTATTATTTTTTATTTTCACATAAAAAGATTTTATGAAATTAGAAACTACTATATAATTAGATTCACTTTTTGTAACAACAAATAGGCTTGAGATATTTTCATATTTTATATTTTTAATTATTAATCCAATAATTAAAGATATTATAAATACCAAGTTATATCTTAAGCCTTTTAACTTATACATGTAGAAGCTATATGCTATACATATTAATTGAATTATTAAACAAATAAAATCAAAATTATATGCAAGTTTGAAACCATTAGATAAACTTACAAATATAATTAGATATATCATGTTAAGCAAATATAGTCTCTAACTTTTGCAAATGTACCTTCTCCAATTCCTTTTACTTTTAAAATATCTTCTAATGCTTGGAATGGTCCGTTAGTTTCCCTATAACTTACTATCGCTTCAGCTTGTGTTTTACTAAATTCAGTATTTGAAGAAATTGTATCAGCAGTATCTGTATTTATATTGACCTTTTTAATTTCTTCTTGATAGCACATTTCTGACATTTTATTTTTCTTAGGAATATAAAATGAAGTTCTGTTACCAATTAATAAACCTGGAGTATATGAATTAGGATCACTATCTTCTAATACCCCACCTGCCATATCAATCAAATTAGCTAAAGTATATTGAGGTGAAACATCATAAGTCCCTGGATGTAATATTTGTCCTTGAATAGAAACACTTACTGCTCCATCCCCACTATATTGGCTAGTAACTGGGATTTGATTGGTACTTGTTTGATTATTTGGGTCAATTTTTGACATTACAAATAACCCTACAATAGTTAAGACAACTGCGCAAATAATTATTTTAAACATAAAAAGCTCCTTTCAAGAATACATATCTTAAAAGGAGCGATAAATTATAATTATTATTTATTAAATTGATTTAATTGAAATAATTTTAACTGAATATGGTTTTTTAGTTTCAACTAAAACTACATCACCAACACTATGATGGATGATTGCTTTACCAATAGGAGAATGTTCAGAAATAATTCCCTTATCTGGATCAGCAGAAATTGAATCACCGATTTGATATTGTTTTTGAACATGATCAGCAATCTTTTCAATTACTACTATTGTATTAATAGATACTTTATCAGTATTAGCTGGCCCTTCAACTATATTAGCTTCTTCAATTTGCTTTTTTAAGTTAGCAATAGTTGCATCGTTAGATCTTTTCTTATCCATTGCAGCTGAATAATCAGCATTTTCAGATAAGTCACCTTGTTTTCTAGCTTCTTCAATTTCAATAACTATTTCTTTATCTGCTTCTTGAGCATCATTTAATCTTTTAATTAATTCATTAAAACTTTCTCTTGTAATGTTCATACTATTTTAACCTTCTTTCTTATATAGTATATAAATTCTTCATGATAAGACATATAGCCTTGTCAATAGCCATAATTTTACATTATTTTATACATAATTTCAATTACAAAAATTAAAGCGCTAACATTTTATTAAAAACAATCTCATTCACTTACCTTACAATAGATTTTAGATGCCAAAATATTGTTTCAATATAAAACTTTATTAATTTATTTTGTTTTAAAAAATTTACGTCCTTTTGTCTTTTTACCATTTGTATATATAAGACTAAGTGAAAGCAATTCATTTAATATTTGTGTGGTTAATGTATTTTTCTTTTCAATTAAATCAGATAATTCATTCACACCCATTCCTTCTTCATGATTATCTAAATAAGCTAATATTTTAAGCTTTTCTTCTCTATAAGGAGTGTTATTTGATAATTGAATAAAGCTCATATTTAAAATAGTTCTTAATGGATTTCTTTCAACAATTAGTTCAGGAGTAGGAAATTGATAAGACTTAAAAGTATCAAAAATATTTGGAACACCAGTACCTGCTCGATCAGCCACTTGTATAATTCTAAAATAATTCATTAAATTGCTGTTTCTAGGCTCACTTATACCACCTTTTTTTGCTTGTTCAATCCCTAGTGAAACATCACCAGAGTTAACAATATTAATTTTATTAAGAGTCTTTTTTATACTTAGTCCAGGAAGCGCAAGATAATTTTGATTTGTAATTGCATTTACTAATGCTTCAACTATTGTACGTTTTAAATCCACACCATTTACATTTGAAATACCATTTATTTTAAATGGATTTGGAATATTTTCAATTATTCTTTTTGAAACAATATTAAAGAAATTATAAATGTTACAATTTAAAGATATATCATCTGAAACTAAACGATAATCCCATCTTGAATTAGAGCTAAAGTTTTCTTGATAATCTAAAAAATAATTTGGAGAAAGTTGCATAATATCAGTTATATATCCAAAAAACAAAACTGCACCATTAGTTAATACTTCTTTTCCATTTTCTTTTATTTGAAGGCCACCAATTCTAACTAAAAAATCGTGATCATTTAAATTCCTAAACACATTATTTTGAGAAATTTCATTTAAATAATTTCTATAGCTTTTTAAAGAATCTAAATCTATTCTAGAAAAATCAAAATTTAATACATTTGGCATACAATCAAAACGAACTTGTCTTCTATCTAATAAAAGATTAGTAATTGACTCTTCAGTTAATAAAAAATCACCATCACCTATTCTTTCATATGAAAGTAACAAATTTCCTTTTATATAAACAGGTTTAGCTTCTTTAGGGGCTTCATTAACAGTTACTTTTATTATTTTTTTATCATTAACAGTCAAAATTTGAACACTATCATCGCTTATAGAACAATAACTTACTTTATCTTTAGAATGAAGTGCGCTTATAATTGATTTTTTTTGTTCGAGAGGATTTAAAACTCCAGAAATAATATTCTTTTTTCCTTCTTTTATTCCTAAATATATAGTGCCACCACTTGTATTAGAAAAAGAAGAATAAGTTTCATAGAAACTATCTGGCACTTTGTTTTGGGATTCTTTAAATTCTACATTCACCCATTCTTTTAAATTTGATAAATACTCTAAATCTTCATTCATATTATATCACCTCTTAATTATTATATAAATATTCTCTCGTAAAATCAAATAATCTCTCGTTTTTTAAAATAATCTCACGCAAAATCGAATAATCTCACGTGAGATTGTAAGAGATTATACTAAACAACAAGATTCAAGAAATATTTCTCCAAACTTATAACAATTAATTTTGATGTAAATCACCTTTATTTTTATAAGCTAATTCAAAGACATTTAATCTTCAAAATGATATGATATTATCATTAGATTAGGAGAAAAAATATGGGCTTAAATGAACAACTTTCATTTTTAAAAGAACAGCTTAACAAAATCAAAATCAAGCAACACATGCTTCAAATTATAAATTTTGATGCCGAAACAGTCTGTCCTAAAAAAGGATTAGAAGATCAATTTGAATTGATTAGTATCTTATCAGACGAAATATTTAAAATATCAAATTCAAAAGAATTTACTTCTTGTATAAATGATTTATATTCTCAAAAAGATAAATTAAATAGTTTAGATCAAATATTAGTCTCTAGATTATATAAAGATCAGCAAAAGACAATTAATTTCACACCAGAATTCAATCTTAAAATTTCTCAAACATACAATAAAGCCTTTATTAATTGGCAAAATGCTAAAAACGAAAAGAACTTTGAATTATTCAAAAACGATTTGCAAGCAATAATTGATATTCAAAAGGAAATGTATGAATTATCAAATGTTAAATTTGATAACATCTACGATTATTTATTAGATACATATGAACCAGGAATGTCGACTAAAGATCTAGATGTCTTTTTTAAAAAATGCAAACAAACAATCATTCCTCTATTAGAAAAAATCAAAAATAGTAAAGTTAAAATTAGAACTGACTTTTTATCTAGAAAGGTGCCAGTTGGTTTACAACAAGAATTTTCAACTTATTTAATTAACTGCATTGGCTTTGACTTAACAAGAGGAAGCTTATCCACATCTGAACATCCATTTACTGATGAACTATATAGAAACGATGTAAGAATCACCACTCATTATTATGAAGATAATTTCTTATCTAATTTATTTTCAATAGTTCATGAAGGTGGACATGGTATATTTGGACAAAACCAATCTCAAGAAGATTGTGATAACTATTTAAATAACCACATGAGTATGGGTATGCATGAATCAGTTTCAAGATTTTATGAAAATAGAATTGCCCGTTCTAAAGAATTTGTAGAAGATATAATTTATCCAGGCTTAGCAAAATATTTTCCTAATTATTTTGATGATGTAAGTAAAGAAGAACTTTATCAAGGAATCAATTTAGTCACTCCATCTTTAATAAGAACTGAAGCAGATGAATTAACATATACTTTACACATAATAATTAGATATGAGCTTGAAAAAGATATGATTAATGGAAATATCGATGTAGATCATATTAAGCAAGCTTGGAATGATAAATATCAAAAATATTTAGGAATTACACCAAATAATGATGCTGAAGGCATATTACAAGATGTACATTGGGCCTCTGGATTTGGATATTTTCCTACTTACGCATTAGGAAATGCTTATAATAGCATGTACTATAAAAGATTAGAAAAAGAAGTAGACATATCATCTTCAATCAAAAATAACGATATCAAACAAATTAATTTATGGATGAAAAATAACGTATTTTCTTTAGCAAATCAATTTGAATCAAAAGAATGGATCAAAAAGATTACATCTAAAGATTTCTCAGGTGATGATTTCTTAAATTATTTAGTTGATAAATATTCTAAAATATATAAATTATAAGGAGTTTAAAAATGGAATTTACAGATTTTAACAAAGTCAAAGTAGAAGAGCCTAACTTTGAAGAACTAAAAAACAAATTCGTAGAATTTACTACAGCATTAAAAAAAGCAAAAGATAGCAAACAAGCAATTAAAGTAGTCTATGATGAATTCAAATTTGAAGATGAATTTTCTTCAAATTACATCATTACTTCAATTAGAAATTCAATTAATATCAAAGATGAATATTACGATAAATTAATTGAACAATACAATATGAACATGCCTATTCTTTCCGAATACAGCAACAACTTCCAACTTGAATTAGTTAATTCTAAATTTAGAAAAGAATTAGAAGAAGAATTTGGAACACATTTATTCAATCAAATTGACATCTCATTAAAGATCTTCTCTCCTGAAATCATCCCTGATTTACAAGAAGAAAATAAACTTACTAACGAATATGATAAATTAGTAGGAACTGCTAGCGCCATGTTTAATGGCGAAGAATTACCAATTACAAAATTCACTCCATATTTAACTTCTTTAGATAGAGAAGTAAGAAAACAAGCTAACAAAGCATTCTGGAGCTATTATGAGAAAAACGATGAAAAATTAGGTCAAATTTATGATCAATTAGTAAAAGTAAGAACAAGAATTGCTAAAAAATTAGGCTTTGATAACTTCATTCAAGTCGCTTATTATCGTTTAGGAAGAACTGATTACAATCAAGAAGATGTTGCAAATTATAGAAACGAAATATTAAAAAATATCGTTCCTATTGCTCAAAAACTTTATAAAAAACAAGCTAGCAGAATTGGAATTGATGATATGAAATATTACGATTTTGCTTTAAGCTTTAAAACTGGTAATCCTAAACCAATTGGCACTCCTAATCAATTAGTTGAAAAAGCTAGCAAAATGTATAATCAAATGAATAAGCAAATAGCTCATTATTTTGATTTTATGGTTTCACATAACTGCATGGACCTAGAAGCAAAATCAGGTAAAGTTCCTGGTGGATATATGACATATATTCCTAGTTTAAATACTTCATTTATTTTCTCAAACTTCAATGGTTCAAGTGGAGATGTTGATGTATTAACTCATGAATTTGGACATTCTTTACAAGGATTCTTATCTGGTGATATCAAAGTACCTTCTTTAAGATCTCCTGGATATGAAGCATGCGAAATTCATTCTATGAGTATGGAATTTTTAACTTATCCTTGGATGGATTTATTCTTTGAAGAAAATAAAGATAAGTATTGCTTTGCCCATTTAGAAGATGCTATTGAATTTATCCCTTATGGTGTTAGCGTTGATGAATTCCAACATTATGTTTATGAAAATCCTGATGCTACTCACGCTCAAAGAAAAGCTAAGTGGAGAGAAATTGAGAAAAAATATACTCCTCACAAAAATTATGGTGAAGATAACCCATATCTTGAAAGTGGAGCTTTCTGGATTAAACAATCTCACATCTTCTCTTCTCCATTCTATTATATTGACTATACAATCGCTCAAGTTGGAGCTTTCGAATTCTTTGTAGAATCATTAAATGACTATGATAAGACAATTGAAAAATATCTCAATTTCTGCAAATTAGGTGGTCTATATCCATATAAAGAATTATTAGCAAAAGCTGGAATAAAAAATCCAATGGTAAGTGGAACTATTGAACAAATTACTCCTAAACTTGAAGCTTATTTAGATAGTTTTGACACATCAAAATTCTAAATATATTCTTCTATATTTACCCTTTGTTGAATTATCTTAATCAAGTAATAAAATCTACTTATTACTTGATTAGTTGTCATATTTAAAATTTTAGATATCTCTATAAATGAATATGATAATGAATACAATTCTAATATAGATTCATCATTTTTTGAAAATGAAGAAGCGATATTCATTACCTTTTGGCTTAGTTCCTTAAGGTAATATTTTTTTAGATTGTCTTCTTCTAATTCTTCTAAACAAGGTGAAGAATCCGCAAAAGTTAATTCTTTAGAATTATCATATAAGAAATAATCAAAAGCTGAATCTTGGAGATTTACTTGTTTATTTTTGTATGTCTTATCTAAGAATTTCTTTTTTTGTGAAGAAATACATTTTCTCCAATAATGATAAAAATCTCCTTTATCTTCATTAAAGTTATCAATTGCTGCTTTTGTTGCAACTACTACAAAATATTGATATTCTGATTCATCATTTGAAACATAATAATATTTCTTCATATAGCGTTTTGCAATCTTTCTAATTTCATCAATTAATATTTCAAAGATTTTTTCTTCACTTTTTCGATTTCCTTTTTGAGCTTGCTTAACTAGTTTAATAAAATCAGCATACAAAATATCATCTTTTTTATTTTCTTGCATAATAAAAAGCCTCCAATAAAGGCGACTTTTTATTCACTAGTAAGAACACGATATTAATTATTTCTTATTTTGCTTAAAATCTACAATGTGAGCTAAAAATATTGCAGCTGATATTGAAGCGTTTAAAGAAGTGATAGGGCCAGAAATAGGAATCTTACAAACAAAATCAGAATTTTGTAAAACTAATTTAGAAATTCCTCTTCCTTCTGAACCAACGACTAAACAAATCTTTCCTGAATAATCAACTGAGGTGTAATTTTGTTTACCATAGCCATCACTTGATACAATCCAATAACCCTCCTTTTTTAATTGAGTTATTGTTTGATTTAAATTTGTTACTCTAACAATATCTACAAATTCTTCTGCTCCTGTAGCGACTTTACTAACAGTGCTTGTCATTTGAACTTGTCTATTTTTAGAAATAATAATTCCATCAACGTTAAAACATGATGAAGTTCTAATTATAGAGCCAAAGTTAACTGGGTCTTCAATTCCATCTAACAAAACAACAATAGATTCACTTTTAGTTCTTACTTTATCTAAGAAATCATCTAGTTCTACATAGCTAAATTCTTTAAGATATGCACATACACCTTGATGATTTTTATTATCAGTAATACTATTTAATTCATTTATTGATACTAATTTATATAAGACACCTTTTTGTCTACATAGAGTAGCAAATTTTGGATCGTTTATCGTTTTAGAAATAAGTACTTTCTCAACTTTTCTGGTACCATTTAAACAGCTAAGAACAGGGTTTCTACCATAAATAATATCTGACATTTTCTACTCCTTCTTGATATTAGCATTTAACTTTTCTTATATCAAACTAATATATTTTTTTAAAATTATCATTTAGCATTATTATTTTTATCATTTTTTATTAATATATTATTCACTTTTTATTTTTAGTACTATTTATTATACTTAAAGCTTAAATATAGCTAATTTTCAATGATTAAAATTTAATTAAAAATAAGTAACTATAAAAGACCTTTTGCAAGCAATTTATTTCTATATATATCTGAAACAGCAAAATCTTTATTTGCTCTAGCTTCTAAATATTTTTGATAGTTAGATTTATCTTCATAAGTTATTTCAACATCTTCTAATTTAACACCAAGTACATCTAACATTTTTGTGTATGTATTGTAGCAATTTGATAAATCGGAAATTGATGAATTTAAATTACGCAATAATTGATTAGACTTTTTAACAACTTTATCTAATACAGTAATAGCGTTTGGAACATTTAAATCATCAGCTAAGAAATTTAAGAATTCTTCATAAGTTGTTTGATCAAAAGAAGAATCAAATTGTAAGTTTTGAAGTTTTACTCTACCAACTAATTTATTTAATAAATTTTGATATTTATCAATTTCAGCCTTGCTTGTTTGAATAGCATCTTCAGTAAAGTTAACTGGCGAACGATAATATGTTGCTAAGATGAAATATCTAATAACATTTCCACCAAATTTATCAATAGCATCTTTTGCTAATATTACATTTCCTAATGATTTAGACATTTTTTGGTTATCAACATTAATAAAGCCTACATGCATCCATAAGTTTGCAAGTCTAGTATTTGCATAGGCATATTGTTGAGCCATTTCATTTTCATGATGTGGGAATTTTAAGTCAAATCCACCTCCATGAATATCAATAATAGGAGATTTAAAATAAGAATTGATCATAACACAGCATTCAGTATGCCATCCTGGTCTTCCTAAACCAATCTTTGTATCAAATTTAATACCTTCATCATCAGTCAATTTCCACAAAGCAAAATCTAAAGGAGAATGCTTGCTATCATTTATTGCAATTCTATTACCGGCTTGTAAATCATCGATTTTCATTTTAGAAAGACTACCATAATTAGGATCTTTTAAAACATCAAAATAAATATCACCATTAGTTGCTTTATATGCGTAACCTTTTTCCATAATAGTGTAAATAAAGTCAGCTATTTGAGGAATATAATTTGAGACACGTGGATGATAATCTAAAGGAAGAATATTTAATTTATCTAATAAATCTTCATAAGCTTGAATATAAAAATCTGAGACTTCTTTTTCACTTTTATGTTCTTCTAAAGCCTTTTTAATAATCTTATCATCGATATCTGTATAATTAGATACCATCTTAACTTTATATCCAAGAGCTTGTAATACTCTATTTAATAAATCGAAAGTTACTACTGGTCTCATATTTCCAATATGAGCGTAGTTATAAACAGTAGGTCCACAATAATATATACTAACTTCTCCTGGCTTAATAGGAACTAAATCTATCTTTTTACCTTGATATGTATCATATAATTTCACTGTTTTTAATGCCATATTTTTCTTCTTTCTATTCTTTACTACTATTTGTCGATTCGTAGTGGTCCTTTAATTGTTGAACCTTATATAAATTATAGTATAATCCGTGTTTTTTAATCAATTCAGCATGACTACCAGATTCAGCGATCTTCCCTTTATCAACAACATAAATAATATCAGCTTTTTTAATAGTTGATAAACGATGTGCAATCATAACCATTGTACCAATTGTCTTAATCTTTTCTAATGAAGCTTGAATAATTGCTTCAGTTTGAGTGTCTATATTTGAAGTAGCCTCATCTAAAATAATTAATCTTGGTTCACTATAAACAACTCTTGCAAACGAAATTAATTGTCTTTGACCAGCTGAGAAGTTATTTCCACTTTCCTTAACTTCACTTTTATATCCATTTTCTAAACTTTCAATAAATTCAGAAGCCCCTACAAATTCACAAGCTTGTTTTACTTTATCTAAATCAGGATTATCATCTAAAGCAATATTAAAAGCTAAATCACCAGAGAACAAGAATACATCTTGTAACATTTCACCTACATTTTTTCTTAAACTTGATAAAGTGATATTTTTAATAGGAATATCATCAATTAAAATTTCACCTTTTTGAATATCGTAATTTCTAACTATTAAATTAATAATTGTAGATTTACCAGCACCAGTTTGACCAACAAAGGCAGCTGATTGACCTTTTTGAATAACAAAACTAACATCATTTAATATCCAGTCTTGTTTATCATTGTATTTAAAGAAAACATGTCTAAATTCAATTTTACCATTCAATTTTTCAATATCCTTAGCATCAGGTCCATCTTGAATTTGAGGGACAATATCTAAAACTAAGAATACTCTTTCTGCACCAGTTAAAGCCTGTTGAATAGTATTAAATTGATTAGCGATATTTTGAACTGGACCAAATAAATAACCAATAAATTGATAAAAGCCAAATAAAGTAGAAATACCACTTACTCCAATAGTAATAATAATTGTATCAGTTTGAATTAAATAGAAACCATAAATAAAACAAGTTAATATTGTCATTATATAGATAAAATATATTAAAGGTCTAAATATTGAAAATACCTTCAAAGCTGCTAAATCTGTTTCTTTTAATTTGTTAGAAATGTTGGTAAATTCTTCATATTTTCTTTCTTCTTGGTTGAAGATTTGAATAGTATCCATACCAGAAAGATTTTCAGATAAGAATGAATTCATTCTTGAAAATGTATTTCTATAAATTCTATTTTTCTTTTTTGAAATATTTGAAAAATAAACTGAAAGTACAAAGATAATAATCATAAATACACTAGTAACTAGTGCTAAATGCCACTCTAAGACAAAAATTGAAATAAAGTAGAAAATTAAATATAAACTATTAGTGATAAATGTAGATAAAACATCAGAGAAAAAAGTCATGATAGTATTAACATCATTTGTAGCTCTAGTAACCCATTTACCTACTGGTTTAGATTGCAATTGTAAAATGGATAAACTCATAATATGACTGTAAACATCATTTCTTAAATCATAAATAATGTTGTTTGCTAATAATTGAATCATTAAAGAACCAACAAACATAGACCCACATTGAATAAATAAACACATAGCATAAAGACCGCCTAAAACATATGCTTGTTCTACATTTATAACATCTTGTTGTAAAGTGTTTACTAATTCAACATTAATAAAGACTTCCATAGAAGAACAAATAGCAGTTAATAAAGCTAAAAATATAGCAAACGCAAACTTCCATTTATAATTTTTTAAATACGAAAAAATTCTTTTAAGTATTACGCTGTTTTTCATTACAAGATTATCAGAAGCTTGATCAAGATATTCTTCCATCATTAAACCCGCTTTCTAGCTGTTGTAATTCAACAGTCTTTTTGTATTGTTGGCAGTTTCTAAGTAAGGAATTATGATCACCTACTCCAACAATTTTACCTTTATCCATGACAATGATACAGTCTAAATTTTCAACTACACTTACTCTACTTGAGATAATAATAGTTGTCATGTCTTTTCTAACTCTTTTAATATTATTTAAAATCTTTTGTTCAGTTTCTGAATCTACAGCTGAAACAGAATCATCTAAGATTAAAATATTAGGATTTTTAGCTTGAGCTCTAGCAATAGAAACTCTTTGTTTTTGACCACCACTTAAAGAAGTGCCTTTTTCACCAATAATTGTTTTATATCCATCTTTAAATGTTTTAATAGATTCATCAATACAAGCAAATTTAGCGACATCATTAATTGATTCTTCACTCATTTGTTCATCTTTAAAAGCAATATTGTTTTTAATTAAATCTGAAAATAAGAAAGTATTTTGTGAGACATAACCAATCTTTTCTCTAATGGTTTTACTAGGGATTTCATTTATATCGATATTATCAAAAAACAATTTTCCATCATCGACATTGTATATTTTTAATAAGACTTTTACTAATGTAGATTTTCCTGAACCAGTAGGACCAACTATACCGACATTTTGTCCTCTTTTAATATGTAAATTTACATGTTCCAAAACAGTAGCAGGTGAATCAGGATAAGAGAAATTGAAATCTTTAAAGATAATATCTCCACTAATTTTTGCACCTTTTGAATTTTCTTTAACATCTTTTAATTCAGATTTTGTATCCATGAATTTAGTGATAATTTTTAAAGAAGCTTTGCCTCTTGAACCGATTAAAATAACTTCCGCAATTGCCATAAATGGCCAAATGGCTGAACTTAAATATCCAATAAAAGTTACTAAATTACCCGCTTTATATGAAGGGTTTCCATTAACTACATTAACACCTACAAAAATAATAATTACAAATACTGAATTAATTAACAATTCAATAATGGTATTTAAAAATACTGAGAATTTTAAAAATTCTTTGTTTGCTTGTTTATTATTTTTATTCTTCTTTGCAAAATCTAGCATAAATTTAGCTTCTTTTACAAAGGCTTTAATTACTGAAATTCCTCCAAAAGATTCTTGAGTGTAATCAGAAAGATGATCAAAGGCTTCAAGTTGTCCTTCATATCTAGCAGTCATTCCTTTTTCAACTACTAAGCAAGCTAGCATTAATAAAGTTAAAGGAATAATAGAAAACAATGTTAAAACCCAGTTATTTATGAACATAGCAATAATTACTAAAGGAGCCATAACAAACCCATCAATTGACATTATTACCCCATCCATAAAGCAGTTTTTAATTGATGAAAGGTCATTGCTAAATAAAGACATCATTGAACCAACCTTTTGATTTTTATAATAGGCCACTGATAATTCTTCTGCATGAGCAAACATATCTTGTCTCATATCATATTCAACATTTACCCCAAGTCTAAAAAGAGCTAGTCTCCAGCCCATTCTACCTAAAAACATTCCACAAGCAATAAAAGTCATTGCAATTACAAAAAACCAAAAACCATTTACATCAAAAATATCTCTTGAATAAAAATCAGCAAATAATTCAGCGTTAGTTTTTGTATTATTTGAAAATGCATTGACAATATTACCAATTAATGGAGAGATAAAAATTTGAATTACATCTACAAAGATTAAACACAATAATCCTGCAAAGATATAACCAAAATATTTCTTATAATAAATATTTACATATTTTCCAAAAACCATAATACCTCAACACGTCAAATATTGTACATATTATACAATATTAACAAAATGTTATTGTTATTTAACGCTTAGATTAATCAATAACTTCAACATCAATATCATAAACACCAGCGTTTATGACTTTTGTTTTAACAATTTCGCCTTCTTTTAATTCTCTACTTGAATATACAAATACTTGTCCATCAATATCATCAGGAGCATATAAATCACATATTCCTGAATAGCAGAAATTTTTCTCATCATAAGAAGTGATTAAAACATCCATTTCTTTATTTAATCTAGCTTTATTTAAATTGTAAGAAATCCCTTGTTGTAATTTCATTACTTTATTATATCTAGCGGTTTTAACTCTACTAGGTACTTGTTCTTTCATAAAATACCCTTTAGTTCCTTCTTCTTTTGAATATTTAAAAACTCCTAAATGATCGAAAGGATATTCTTTTAAGAAAGAACATAAATCATCTATATCTTCTTCAGTTTCATTAGGAAAACCAACTATTAAAGTAGTTCTAATTATGGAATTAGGAACTTCTCTTAATTTCTTATATAAATTTTCAAGTAATTTTCTATCCCCATGTCTTCCCATGTTCTTTAAAACATTATCTGAAGAATGTTGAATAGGTACATCAAAATAAGGAGTTAATCTAGGATTATCTTTATATAATTGAATAAATTCATCAGTTATTTCATCTGGATATAAATAAAGTAATCTAATAAATTTAAAATCGTATTTTAAAGCCTCTTTTAAAACATCACAGATAGTTAAATTTTGACCTTTTAAATCAAGACCATATTTAGAAGTGTCTTGAGAAATAATAATTAATTCTTGTACTCCATCATTAGCAAACTTTTCAATTTGTCTTTTTAAAGAATCAAATGGAAATGAATGGAAATATCCTCTGATTAATGGAATGGCGCAGAAATTACAAAAATTATTACAACCATCAGAAATTTGAAGATAAGCTTGATAAGAAGGAGTGGTGATAATTCTATCTTCTTTAGTGATATTTCCACTTAGTTTCTTATCTTTTAAAACTGTTTGAAGCTTTTCTCCAAATTGAGGATAATCTTTAATTCTTACAAATAAATCTACTTCAGGAATATCTTTAACTAATTGATCGTAATATCTTTCAACTAAACATCCAATAACTACTGTAATTTTCTTATATTTTAAAGTTTCAAAGATAGTATCAAGAGCTTCTTTTTTAGCAGATTCAATAAATCCGCATGTATTTACAACAATGATATCTGCTAAATTAGGATCAGAGACAATATTAAAATCATTTCTTGCAAAATAAGATAAGACTTCTTCTGAATCTACTTTGTTTTTAGCACAACCTAATGAAATTAAACCAACATTCATAACCTTCCTCCTTAATATTTGATTAAAGAACCATCTTGATTATAAATATCAATAATTGTTCCTCCACCTAAACATCTTTCATTTTCATCATATAAGACACACACTTGTCCTTTAGCGATGTATTTGTATTTATTGTAATAAACATACGCTTCATCTTTTGAAACATATTCAAATTCAACTTTCATGTCTTGTCCTCTATATCTAAATTTAGCAAGGCAAGAAAATCTCTTATTTGGAATAGGATCAATCAACATATTCACTCTTGTTAAGCGACATTTATATGAATACATAAATGGGTTATCTTCTTGAGCGACATATAAAATATTTTTAGATACATCTTTACCAACTACAAAAAATGGTTCAGATTTAAATCCTATAAGACCGCCAATATTTAATCCTCTATGTTGACCAACTGTATAATATAAAACCCCATCATGTCTACCAACTACTTTTGAAGAGACTATATCAACAATGTCTCCAGGTTTACTAGGTAAATAGTTTTCTAAAAATTGTTTAAATCTTCTTTCCCCAATAAAACAAACCCCAGTAGAATCTTTTTTCTTAGCGATAGTCAAATTTAATTTATCTGCTATTTCTCTTACTTGTGGTTTAGAAATATCACCTAAAGGAAATAAGCATGATTGAAGTTGTTCATATGTGATTTCAGCTAAAAAATATGTTTGATCTTTATTTTTATCAAAGGCTTTATATAACTTACTTACGCCATTTTCATCTACTACTTTTTTAGCATAATGTCCCATTGCTATATAATCATAGCCTTGCTCAAATGCGTATTTTCTAAAAGAATCAAACTTAATATATCTATTGCAAAATACATCTGGATTAGGAGTACGTCCACATTTATATTCTTCTAAAAAATAAGTGAAGACTTTATTCCAATAATCCTCAATAAAATCTACTCTAGTCATGTTAATGCCAATTTCTGAAGCAGTAACACAAGCATCATCATAATCTAATTCTTGAGAACATTTTGAACCATTTAATGTAGGATTACCATTAATATCATTATTAGCGATTGAATCCCAGTTACGCATAAAACATCCAGTTACATCATAACCTTGTTGTTTTAATAAATATCCACTTACTGCTGAATCTACTCCACCAGATAATCCTAATAATACCTTTTTACCCATTATATTTTAATTCCTTTGAATCCAAAATCACTGTAAATGGTCCATCATTTACTAGATCTATTTTCATATCTGCTTGAAAAACTCCAAAGCAAGTTTTCTCATATTTTTTAACTAATTGAGATGCAAAATAATTATATAATTCTCTAGCCTTTTCACTATTTAAACAATTTTCAAAGCTAGGTCTATTTCCTTTAGCTAAGTTTGCATATAAAGTAAACTGAGAAACTGCTAATAATTCACCATTAATTTGATCGATGCTTAAATTAGTCTTTCCAGTTTCATCTTCAAATATTCTTAATTTCAATAATTTTTCAATCATCTTATCAACAACTATTTGATTATCATCATTAGTAAAAGACACTAATAAAACTTCGCCTTTTGAAATAGAAGACACAAGTTTTGAATCGATAGTTAATTTAGCATTTAATACTCTTTGAATTACAATTTTCATACCTATTTATCTTATCACTAAAAGATATGAAAACAAAATGTTTATCTTAATCCTTTATCGTATGGGATACCTTCAGCTTTAGGAGCTCTAGATTTTTTAGAGAATATTACTAAGGAAACTAAGGCTAATAAATATGGTAATAAATAATAGAAAGGTCTAATTCCTAAGATTGTTCCTTTTAATGGATTATTAGCATAGTTATTTAAAGCAGCAGTAAATGAAGGAGCAAAAGCAAAGAAGAATGCAAAGAAAAGTGAACATGCCATAATTGAAACTGATTTCCAGTTACCAAAGATTTCAATAGCTAGAACTAAAAAACCATACCCAAGTGCATCAATTTGCCATGTACCAATTGGCATACATGAGAATATAATAAATCCACCAAAAGCAGCAGCAGCTGAACCAATAGCAGTTCCTAAATATCTCATTTTATAAACATTAATACCAACACTATCTGCAGCAGCTGGGTTTTCACCACATGCTCTTAAACGTAATCCAAATCTCATTTTGTCCATTAATAACCACAAAACTATTATGGCGATTATTCCTAAAATAACTGAGAAATTCAATCCACTTAATGCGTTATCAACAAACTGATTACCTGTTTTTATTAACAAAACATTTGAGAAAACGTTATTTGAAACTTCTGGAGAGTCTTTAGCAGTTACATATGTATTAATAATTGTACATACAGCAACAGCGACAGTATTTAAAGCAGTACCAACAATTGTTTGATCAGCTTTTCTTTTAATTGAAACAACAGATAATAAGAAAGAGAATAAAACACCAGCGATAATACTAATAATACTAGCTAAAGTGTAAATAATTATTAATCCACCACTAGTAGTAATTAACCAACTACCAACTAAACAAGACTTCATTATTTGTAAGAAGATAATTCCACTAAATGCCCCAAATACCATACTACCTTCTAAAGCGATATTAATAATACCTGAACATTCAGAAAACATTCCGCCAAATGAACCTAAGATAAATCCGACAGCATACATTATAAAATAGTTAACAAAAATA
Organism: uncultured Prevotella sp.; assembly: GCA_963639175.1. Classification (GTDB taxonomy): domain Bacteria; phylum Bacillota_I; class Bacilli_A; order RFN20; family CAG-288; genus Scatoplasma. Next base: position 13,509 of record CAVHUN010000023.1, on the reverse strand, counting down.
CCATAATTTGTAGGACCTAACATAATTATTTATCCTCCTTAGAAATAGTTGCGACACTGACTTGATCTAGATGTTTTCTATAAATAGATAAGTCATTGAAAAAATCTTTATTGTTATTTTTATCTGAATATTTCTTGATAATCATATTAGTAAACGAAGATAAAGCTGCTACATAAATAATAATTGACTTAATTAATTCTGTGTAGTGAGCATTGTACATATTTGAAATTGTCTTGAAACTATTTTGAGAAGCATCAATTAAATTTAACAATATTGCAGAAAGAATACATCCAAGTGGACTATTTTGAGCAATTAAAGAAACAGAAATACCATTAAAGCCATTAGATAATAAACTGTTAGCGTTTGAATCCCAAGTAAATCTAATTGGGCTTACTGGATCAGAAAATGACATATATCCACAAATACCAGCTAAGGCACCTGAAATAGTTAAGGCTAAAATAATTGATCTAGTTTGATTAACACCAGCATATCTAGAAGCGTGTTTATTACTTCCTGTTAATTTAAGTTCAAAGCCAAATGTAGTTTTATTTAATAAAATCGAAATGAAAATAATAATAATTACTGCAATAATTATTCCAACACTAACCCCAGGTAAGCTAGTATCTAATCCCATCGATGGCATTCTAGCTACTTTAGGTAAAGTATTTAATTCACTAGGTGACATCTTATATTTAAATGAACTAGGAAGTCCTAAATTACCAATAATACCAATAATATAATAAATGACCCAGTTAAGCATAATTCCTGATAAAACTTCATTAACATTGAACTTAGCCTTTAAAAATCCTGGGATAAATCCAGCAATTGCACCACAAATTCCACCAACTAACAAACAGACAAACCAATTTCCGCCAGCTAAACCAACACAAATTGAACTAAATGCTCCAGCAGTAACTTGTCCAGTAATTCCAATATTGAATAATCCTAATTTGAAAGCAAAAGCAATAGCCACCCCAGCTAGTGACATAGGAGTCGCTTTATAAATTACTTCAGCAAAGACTTCTTTCGATTTAAAACCAGAAGAAACTAAAGCCCATAACCCCTTTAAAGAGCCTTGAGGATAAACACATAACATTAAAATAAATCCAACAAGCAAGCCTATTAATACACAAATTAAGCCTGAGATGAATGTTCTAAATGAACTCTTTTGATTTAAATAATGTAAAACTGAGCAGATTTTTCTACCACACAAAGTAAAAACATTGCCTTTTTTTGATGATGTTTCCATATTATTTTTCCTCCTTTACTAGAGTAGAATCAAACATTCTTTTTGCGCCTGACATATATAAACCAATCTCGTTAGCGTTTGTCTTTTTAGAATCTAATTCCGCAACAATTTCACCATTGAACATAACTAAGATTCTATCTGATAAATTCAAAACTTCTTCTAATTCAAGGGAAACTAACAATACACCATTTCCACTATCACGTTGTTTAATAATATTTTTATGAATTGATTCAATAGCGCCAACATCAAGTCCTCTAGTAGGTTGAACAGTAATTAAAAGAGGAGTTTTTCTATCTAATTCTCTAGCTAAGATAGCTTTTTGTTGGTTACCACCTGACATGCTTCTTACAATTGTAGGAGCACCTTGAGAAGATCTAACATCATATTGAGCAATTAATTTTTTAGCATATTCTTCTTTAGCTTTTTTATTAATAAAACCAAACTTTTGGAAAGTAGGTTCAAAATATCTTTGTAAAACAATATTATCAGTTAAGGAAAAATCCAAAGCTAGACCATATTTATGTCTATCTTCAGGAACATGAGAAACCCCACACATATTACGTTGTCTAATTGTTAAATATTCTAAATGAACATCGCAATATCTAGGTAGATTTTTAAATTCTTTTGGAGAAAAATCAACAAACTTAATTTCATCTTTTTTAAATAAAGTGTGTACAAAGAAGTTCTTAGTTGCAAACCAAGCCTTATTACAGCCATATTTAACATAATTAAAACCAACTTCAATATAATTTCTATTAAATTTTTGAATAGCGACTAAGCTTTTATCAATTCCATATTTAATATTGCATCCACAAACTTTAAAGCCATATTTAACACTAGAAATACTCTTTTCAGCTTTTAATTTTTTCAATTCTTCTTTATATGTTTTATGATTAGTATCAATAGAAGTATAAAAATCTTCTTCTAATTGTGTATAGTGTAATCTATCTACATTATGAAGAATAATTTCACCTTTTGAGACTTTTTCAAGTCCAGTAATTGCGTAAATTAAATCAGTTTGACCATTTCCTTCAATACCAGCAATACAAACAATTTCACCTTTTCTTACTTTAAAAGAGACATTGTGAACTGTTTCTTTTTTCTTTTCAGCATTATAAACACATAAATTACTTACTGTTAAAACATCTTCTCCAATTTTTGGATCATCTTTTTGAGTGACTAATTCAACATCTCTTCCTACCATTAATCTAGAAAGTTCTTTTGGATTAGTGTCTTTAACATTTAAAGTTCCTAAGCATCTACCTTTTGAAAGGATTGTCACTCTATCAGCGACTTCCATAATTTCATTTAACTTATGAGAAATAAAAAGTATAGATTTACCTTCTTTAACTAAATTTTTCATTGAGTGCATTAATTCTTCAATTTCTTGAGGAGTTAAAACAGCTGTAGGTTCATCAAAAATTAATATGTCGTTATTTCTGTATAACATTTTTAAGATTTCAACTTTTTGCTGATCTCCAACTGACATATCATCAATTTTCTCATTTAAGTCGATTTTAAAATCGTATTTTTTACAAAGCTCGTCAATACTAGCTTTGACTCTTTTTGGTCTTAAAAATCCCAGTTTATCTACTGGTTCATATCCTAAAATAATATTTTGTAAGGCAGTATAACATTCGACAAGCTTAAAATGTTGATGAACCATACCAATTCCTAGTCTAGTCGCATCATTAGGATTTTTGATTAAAGTTTTTTCTCCTTTTACATAAATCTCACCTTCATCTGGTTCATATAAACCAAATAAGATTGACATTAAAGTAGATTTACCTGCGCCATTTTCACCAAGTAAAGCGTGAATTTCACCTTTTCTTAAGTCTAAAGAAATATCATCGTTTGCTTTAATTCCAGGAAAAGACTTAGATATATGTTTAAGTTCTATTACATTTTCGTTTGCCATATAATATACCCCTTTTATTTTAAAAATATAGCTGCAATGTTAAATTGCAGCTATATAACATTTAACTAGTTTTAATTAACCGATATAGTTAACTACACAATATTTAGGATCAACACCAAAGTTCTTAGTGGATAATTCATCATTATCAGAGTTACCATTAACTTTGTATGTGCCATCTTTAACTTTTGTGTAAACAGAAGCATAAGAAGCGAGTTGGAAGTTAGTAAAGCCCCAGCAGCCTTCATCATCATCTTCACTAGGTGTAGGTAATTTACACATATCTGATTGGATACCAACGTTAACTACATTACCAGCAAATTTTGAACCCCATGAACAGTTATTATCGATAAAGTCAGCTAATGCAACTTCAACAGATAATTTTAAGTTTTTCATAGCGGATGTCTTTAAAGCAGCTAAAGTAGCAGATTGTAAAGAAGTATCAGCGTGTTGGTTAACATCAACACCAATCCAAGCAGCGTTATTATTAGCAATACTTGCTTCAACTACTGATTGATAAACAGCTCCACCACAAGCGAAGATAATATCAGATGTACCAGTAGAATACCAAGTTTTAGCATTAGCAGTAGCTTCAGCAGTAGCAGCAAATGCACCAGCATAATAATAGTTAACATTTGCAGCTTCAGTTTTTCCTAAATCTTTGAAAGCAGCAGCAATACCTTGGACATAACCAGAACCATATCTAATAACAGCAGGAACTGCCATACCACCAATAAAGCCGAATTTAGAATAACCATCAGCAGCAGCGGCATAACCAGCTAAGAAACCAGCTTGTTCTTCTCTATATGTAATAGAAGTAACTTTACTTGTATATTCATAAGCAGCATAGCCATTATCATCATCGCTCTTTTGGCAGTCTAAAGCTAATAAATAAACATCTTTGAAATCAGGATCATCAATTGCTCTTTTAATAGCAGATTGGAATAAATAGCCAGGTAAGACTAAGACTTTTGCACCCCATTTAACAGCTTCTTTCATAGCAGCTAAACGGCCGGTTGTATCAAAGTGATCATTAGAAGGTTGATAATATTTTGTAATAATTGCGCCAGTATCAACTGTATTAGAAGTAGCGTTTAAGGTTCCACCACCAACTCTAACAGCAAATTCATTTAATCCTTTATAAGAAGATTCATTAAATGAGTGATCGTTTAATGTACCTGAATCTGTAACTAATGCCATCTTTAATGGGTTATCAGCAGTATAACCGGTATCAGCAAATTTTGAAGGTGTAGCATTGCTACCGATATTTGTTTCAGCAGTTTGAACATCTGCAACACTTTGCCAATCAACTGCAGATGAACTTGTTGTAGGATTACAACCAGTTAAGGCTAATAAAGCGACTAAACTAAAAATAGAAACGGCTCCAACTTTTTTCATTTTTAAATTCCTTTCAGTAAGGATAAGTGAAAGCTCAAGATTAGCCCAAAATTATTTTAGTTTAGCAAAAAAACATAGAACGCACGTCTTTAATTTTTAATGCTATTTCTAAAATAACCCCCTTTAATTTGTTGTGTAGTCCTTATAAGGCTAAGGCTAGAAACGTAATCGGCCATCTTGATTACTTATACACTGCAGATAGACTGCCCTTACAATTTCATTTTACATATACAACTTTGTTTTTTCAATAAAAATAAATCGATTTTTACATTTAAAAACCAACTTTCTTATTGAAAGCCTTTACATTATATTAAAAGAATTTTTTGGTTTATATGTTATACTTATTAAGTATGAATAAACCACTTTCTTATAGATTAAGACCAAAGAAAATCGAAGATGTAATAGGCCAAGAACAAGCAGTTGGACCAAATGGATTTTTTACTAATTTAATTAAATCTAACTCTTTAGTGTCCACTATTTTATATGGTCCTCCTGGAACTGGAAAAACCACAATTGCAGAAGCTTTTTGTAATTCCATCAATGTTCATTCAATTAAATTAAACGCCACAAATTCAACTAAGCAAGATTTAATTAACGCCTTTAGTGAGGCCAAATTATATAATGATACAGTTTTAATCATTGATGAAATTCATCGTCTTAATAAAGATAAACAAGATTTGTTGTTACCAAAATTAGAAGATGGTTCTATTTATTTAATAGGTGCTACTACTGCAAACCCAATGCTTGCAATTAATCCAGCTATTAGATCTAGAACTCACCTTTTAGAAATAAAACCATTAACTGTAGATCAGATAATTTGTGGACTAAATAGAGCCTTAATAAGTGAAGATGGACTAAATAATTCACGCCAATTTGATAAAGAAGCCTTATTAGCCATTGCTAAAACATCTGGGGGAGATCTTCGCTACGCTTATAATTTATTAGAAGCAACTTCTTTATCATTTACAAAAGAACATTTAATTACTAAAGAAGATGTTTTAACTATAAATTCTATTCCTAATTATTTTGCAGATAGAAATGAAAATGAACACTATGATACTGTATCAGCCTTTCAAAAATCAATTAGAGGTTCTCAAGTAGATGCTGCTTTATATTATTTAGGAAAGCTAATTGCCTCTAATGATCTAGAAGGAATAATTAGAAGATTATTAATAACAGCTTATGAAGACATAGGCTTAGGAAATCCTCAAGCTGTTGATAGATGCTTAAACGCTTGCAATGTCGCTAGAGAAGTAGGATTCCCTGAAGCGATGATTCCACTAAGCGTAACTGTAGTAGATTTAGCCTTATCCCCTAAATCTAAATCAGCGTGTTTAGGAATTGAAAAAGTCATGCCTATGATAAATGATTACCCTAGCCAAGTTAGAGATTATTTAAAATACACTCCTATTAATAAAAAAGAAGATGAAAAGTATCCTTATAATAGACCAGATTTATGGAAATATATCCAATATATGCCTCAAGGTTTAGAAGAAATGAAATTTTATGAACCTAATTTAACTGGTAATTATGAAAAGTCATTAAATATAAATTACAAAGAATTAGAAAAGATAAATAGAACAACAGATTTAAAAGCATTATTAAAAAAGAGTAAGTAAAGGTTTAAATCTTTATCTTAATATTTAAGCTATTATAAAACTTTTTAGCTTTCATTCTTTTTAATTAATCATTTTTAAAACCTAAAAAGATAAAACACTCTTGTTTTTTAACTCGCTATCTTTATTTAGTTGTCATTGTTTTACATTGAAACTTAATGAAATTATATTCATTGAATTTTCTTTTTAAAATATGTCAAAAAACTTTTTAGTTTGCTCAAACAAATTGATTCAATATTAAACTATTTAAGAAAATAAAATCTATTGTCTATATAAATGGCTATTTAAGGGATTATTTTACGTATTTAATTTTAGTGGTTTGAAAGCTTTTGAATTACTAAAAAGCTACTAGTGATTTTTAGGCTTTATAAAACAATTTTCAATACAAATTGAAAGCAAAATTTCAAGTGTTGATTTTAAAATTTTTTGTATATATTCTATTAATACGCTCCTTAAAGAGTGATAAATTTCGAGGTTAGTTAAAATGAATATTTGTGGTCTCCAAAAAGTTTCATTACTAGATTATCCAGGGCTTATTTGTTGCACAATATTCACTAGAAGCTGTAACTTTTGCTGCCCTTATTGTCAAAATAGTGGCTTAGTTATCCCATCTAAATACGATCCGTTATTAGATGAAAACCAAGTGCTAGATTTTTTAAAAACAAGAGTTGGCAAATTAGACGCAGTTACAATTTCTGGAGGTGAACCAACTTTACAAAGTGATTTAGAAGCTTTTATTAGAAAAGTAAAAGAGATGGGATATCTAGTTAAACTAGATACAAATGGATATAATCCAGATATTTTAATTGACTTAGTCAACAAAAAATTAGTTGATTATGTGGCAATGGATATTAAAAATTCCCCTTCAAAGTATTCACTTACTGCAAATGCTAACTTAGATATTTCAAGAATAAAAAGATCTGTTGATTTTCTAATTAATGGGTCTATTGATTATGAATTTAGGACAACTTTAATTAGACAATATCATTCTAAAGAAGATGTTAGTCAAATAGCCTTGTTCATAAAAGGAGCTAGCAAATATTACTTACAAAATTTTAAAGATTCTAGTGGAGTAATAAAAAAAGGCTTAGAAGGATTTTTAAATCAAGAACTTAATGACTTTAAAGCCGAATTTATATTAAATGGAATAAATTGCCTAATTAGAGGACAAGATTAAAGGAGGAAAGAAAATGTACAGTGTCAAGAAAAGAGATGGTCAAATAGTAGATTTTGACATAGAAAGAATAGTTAAGGCTATTACTAACGCCTTTAAATCAGTTAATAGACAATACAATGAATCTCAAATTAGATTAATTGCTTTACAAGTCACTTCTGAATTTGAAAGCAAGATCAAAAATGACATCATTGAAGTTGAAGATATTCAAGATGCAGTTGAATCAGTTTTATCAAAGACTGGTTTTGCTGATGTTGCAAAACATTACATTCTTTATAGAAAAAACCATGAAAATCTTAGAAGAATGAAATCAACAGTTTTAGACTATAAGAAATTAGTCGATGGTTATGTTAAAAACTTAGACTGGAGAGTAAAAGAAAATTCCACAGTCACTTATTCAATTGGTGGTTTAATTTTATCTAACTCAGGTGCAATTACTGCTAACTACTGGTTATCTGAAATTTACGATGATGAAATTGCTAGTATGCATAGAGATGCTTTATTCCACCTTCACGATCTTTCCATGTTATCAGGCTATTGTGCTGGATGGTCATTAAAGCAACTCTTATTAGAAGGCTTAGGTGGAGTAAGTGGAAAAATCACTTCTGCTCCTGCTAAACATTTATCTGTTTTATGCAACCAAATGGTTAATTTCTTAGGCATTATGCAAAACGAATGGGCTGGTGCTCAAGCTTTTTCTAGCTTTGATACTTATTTAGCTCCTTTTGTTAAAGCTGATAACCTTACATATAAAGAAGTCAAAAAATGCATCGAATCATTTGTCTTTGGTGTAAACATCCCTTGTAGATGGGGTACACAAGCACCATTTTCAAATATCACATTAGACTGGACAGTGCCTGATGATTTAGCTGAACAATATTGTATCATCGGTGGAAAATATGCTGATTTCAAATACAAAGATTGTAAAAAAGAAATGGATATGATTAACAAAGCCTTTATTGAAACAATGATTGAAGGTGATGCTAATGGTAGAGGCTTCCAATACCCTATTCCAACATATTCAATTACAAAAGAATTTGACTGGTCCGAAACTGAAAATAACAAATTGTTATTTGAAATGACTGCTAAATATGGTACTCCTTATTTCTCAAACTATGTCAATTCTGATATGAAACCATCTGATATTCGTTCAATGTGCTGCCGTTTAAGATTAGACTTAAGAGAATTAAGAAAGAAAACTGGTGGTTTCTTTGGATCTGGTGAATCTACTGGTTCAGTTGGTGTTGTTACTCTTAACCTTCCTAGAATTGCCTACTTATCCACTTCAAAAGAAGATTTCTATGCTAGATTAGACCATGTCATGGATGTTGCTGCTAGATCATTAAAAATTAAAAGATCTGTCATTTCTAAATTATTAGATGCTGGATTATATCCATATACAAAACACTATTTAGGAACATTCAATAATCACTTCTCAACTATTGGTTTAGTCGGTATGAACGAAGCTTGCTTAAATGCTAACTGGATTAAGAAAGATTTAACAAATGACAAAGCTCAAGACTTTGCAGAAGAATGCTTAACTCACATGAGAGATAGATTAATAAGTTATCAACAACAATATGGTGACTTATATAACTTAGAAGCTACACCTGCTGAATCCACTTCTTATAGATTAGCTAAACACGATGTTGAAAAATATCCTGATATCATCACTTCTGGTACAAAGACTGAACCATATTACACTAACTCTTCTAACTTACCTGTTGGTTATACTGATGATGTTTTCCAAGCTTTAGATATTCAAGATAGATTACAAGTCTTATATACTTCTGGAACCGTCTTCCACACTTTCTTAGGTGAAAAATTACCTACTTGGAAATCAGCTATGAACTTAGTTAGAAAGATTTCAGATAATTACAAATTACCTTATTATACAATTTCACCTACTTATGCAGTATGTAAAGAACACGGTTATATTGCTGGAGAAGAATACACATGCCCAATTTGTAATAAGCCTACAGAAGTCTATTCTAGAATCACTGGTTATTATCGTCCTGTTAAAAACTGGAATATAGGTAAAGCAGAAGAATTTAAAGAAAGAAAGACATATCAAATTAATGAAAAAAGCATAATTCCTTCTTCAATTAATTCTGATGTAGCTCATATGGAAGTAAATGAACAAGTTTATTGTTCTAAAATTGAAGATGGTGTAAGTTATGAATATTTATTATTTACAACTCCAACTTGCCCTAACTGCAAAATAATCAAGAAATTATTAGAAGATAACGGTGTTAAATACACCCTTATTGATGCAACTACTAACCAAGATTTAGTTGATAAATACAACATTGAAAAAGCTCCTACTTTAATTGTTGTTTCTTCTAAAGATGGTTCTACTCAAATTATCTCTGATATGCCTAATTTAGTAAATTTAGCAAAAGGCGCATCTTTATAAAATTAGATGATAAAATCCGCAAAGTTAACTAGACAATGCGGATTTTTATTTTGGATATTTATTGTTGATTATTTTTACTTTTTTCGTATTCAATTCTCTCTTGTAAAGAAAATGAACATCCACAATAATTTTGACGATATAAATTGTGTTCTTTTGCAAGGATTATTCCTTTTAATTGACCACTTTCTTTTTTAAAGTCTGCTTGTAAATATTTAGTAGTTGGATATTGTTTTTGTAAATCTAAACATATTTCATTTAATAAGCTTGATGGCTTTTTACATGAGACAGTCATAACACTAGTAAAATAATCATATTTATTTTCATAAGCGTATTTATATGATAAATCTAGTCTTAAAGTATGACAAAGTTGACATCTATATCCACCTTCTTTATCTTTCTCATATCCTTTAATAGCTTGTAAATATTGAGAATAATTATATTCTTGCATGATTATTTTTACTTTGGGACAATATTCATTTATGAATCTTTTTAATTCTAAAAATCTTTTTGTGTGTTCTTGAATAGGATAAATATTTGGATTGAAATATCCTACAGTCACATCAAAATATTTAATTAAAATTGAAAGTGGATAAGTTAAACAAGGACCACAGCACGCATGCAAAAAAAGGGTTGGTTTTTTATCTAATTTAGAAATTTCTTCTATTTCTTGCTTAAAGATTTGATTATAATTAATCTTTTTTATTTCCATATATAAACATAGCATCTCCAAATGAGAAGAAATGATATTTATTTTCTACAGCGTGATTATATGCTTTTAAGATTTGTTCTCTAGATGCAAAAGCTGATACTAACATAATTAAAGTAGATTTAGGAAGATGGAAATTAGTGATAATTGCATCAACTGCTTCATATTTAAATCCTGGATAAATAAATAAACTTGTATCTCCACTATCTTCTTTAAATGTGTTGTATTTATGATAAATAGTTTCTAATGTTCTAATTGATGTAGTTCCTATTGCAATTATTCTTCTGCCTTCTTTTTTAGCTAAATTCAATCTAGAAGCAGTTTGACTATTCATGCAATAAAATTCTGAATGCATTTTATGATTTAAAATATTAGATTCTTTTACTGGTCTAAATGTTCCAAGTCCTACATGTAAAGTGACATCTAAGACTTCTACACCTTTTTGTTTTATTTTTTCAAATAATTCTTCAGTAAAATGGAAACCAGCAGTAGGAGCAGCAGAAGAGCCTTCTATTTTTGCATATACTGTTTGATAACGTGAATTTTGTCCTTCTTGTTTATGAATATAAGGAGGTAAAGGCATCTTTCCTAATTTATCTAATACTTCAAAGAAAATTCCTTGATAAGATAATTTAAATACTCTTAAGCCTTCATCTTCTACTTTAATACAAGTAGCTTCTAATTCAGAATTATCACCAAATGAAATGACTGTTCCTAATTTAATTACTTTAGCGTTTCCACATAAAGCTTCATATATATCTTTTTCTTGTTTACTTGCTGATAATAATAAGACTTCTACTTTTGCACCTGTTTCTTTTTTTACACCAAATAATCTTGCTGGAATTACTTTAGTATTATTTCTTACTAAGACATCACCTGGTTGTAAATAATCTAAAATATCATAGAAATGTTGATCTTTTAATTCACCATTATCTTTATTTAAAACTAATAATTTTGATTCATCTCTTTTTTGAGCAGGAGATTGAGCAATTAAATCTTCAGGGAGATAATAATCGTATTCATTTAAATCGTATACGTTATATCCAAACTTTTTAATTGCTTCTTCCTCTTTTTCTTTTATTTCGTTTTCTTCCATTTTAAAATCCTCTTTTAGAACCAAATTTTTCCATTGTTTCTTTTGCAAATTCATTAAATCTATCTTGTTTAATTGCTTCTCTTGCCATTTCCATATTTCTAATTAAGAAACGTATATTATGAATAGAACACAATGTTTTTCCAAAGTCTTCATTTACTTTCATTAAATGATGTAAATAAGCTTTTGTGTAGTTTTTACAACAATAACAATCGCATTCATCATCTAAACAAGTAAAGTCAGTTTTATATTTAGCATTTAAAATATTAATTCTACCTTTTGATGTCATTAAAGCACCATGTCTAGCAATTCTAGTAGGTAAAACACAATCAAACATATCTACACCTTTAGAAATACCATCAAATATCATATCTAATGAACCAACTCCCATTAAATATCTAGGCTTATCATATGGCATATATTTACTTGCGTAAGTTACCATTCTATATTCGACATCTTTTGGTTCACCAATACTAGTTCCCCCAATTGCATATCCATCAAAGTCTAATTTTACTAATTCTTCTGCGCAATATTTTCTTAAATCTTCAAATTCTCCACCTTGAATAATTCCAAATAAGGCTTGGTCTTTTCTTGTATGAGCTTCTTTACATCTTTTGGCCCATCTAATAGTTCTATCTACGCTATTTTTCATGTAGTCTCTTGTTGCTGGATAATGAACACATTCATCTAAAACCATTGCAATATCAGCGCCGATTTTTTGTTCTATATCCATTACAGTTTCTGGAGAAAAGAAAACTTTATCACCATTTAATGGGTTTTTAAATGTGACACCTTCTTCTTTGATTTTTCTAATTTCAGCTAATGAAAAAACTTGGAATCCACCTGAATCAGTTAACATTGGGCCTTTATAATTCATGAACTTTTGAATTCCACCAGCTTGATCAACAATATCTTCACCTGGACGCAAGGCTAAATGATATGTGTTAGCTAATATAACTCCTGAGCCACATTCTTTAACCATTTCTGGAGAAAGAGTTTTAACTGTAGCTTGAGTTCCTACTGGCATAAACATTGGTAATTCACAATCCCCATGAGGAGTGTGTAATATTCCATATCTTGCACCTGAATTTTTATCTTGATGTAATATTTCTATATAAACGTTATCTTTTGACATAATTTACCTCAACTTATTTATTTTATATACATTGACTTAATTTAACAACTCAAATAATTTTATTAACTTGGAAATAATCTTTTAATTCACTTAGATTATTTACTAATATATCTACACTTTTTAATAAAGATGTATCTGGAGAAGATAAATCTATAACCATACATGTATTTAAATGCGCCTGTTTTGCTGAAATTATCCCATTTGGAGAATCTTCTATTGCTAATATATTTTCTTTTTTACAATCAATTAAACTAATAGCTAAATTATAAACATCTGGGAATGGTTTACCATTTTCTATATTTTTTGTAGAAATGACATTTTCAAAATAATTTTTTAAATTAAATTGTTCTAAATATTTTTCAATATCCTGTTTATAAGAAGAAGATACTATATAACATTTAACATTGTTAGATTTTAAATATTCTAATATTTCTACTACTCCTTGTTTTAATTGAAAAGTATGTGTTTTTAAATATTCATTCATTAACTTTATTCTTAGATTTCTTATATTGTTATATTCATCTAAATCTATTCTTGAATCTATGTTATCGTGAAGATATTTTGTAGCGACCTTTTTATCTGCACTTCTTAGATTTAATATTTGTTCATCTAAAATATGATAGCCTCTTTGTTCAATAGCCTTTTTCCAAAAGATAAAATAAATCTTTTCAGAGTCTACAATTACTCCATCAAAATCAAAAAATACACTCTTAATTTGCATACTATATTAGTATATCAAATAAGATAGAAAACCCGTATTTAGGATTTAACTACCCAAAATTTAGGATTTAGTAAATATTTTTGAGA
>CAVHUN010000022.1:0-27968 GCA_963639175.1 uncultured Prevotella sp. | reverse complement strand
TTAACAAAGAAAAAATAGAAGAAGATTTAAAATACTGTGGATATAATATGTTAATTACATCTGAAATAAACGCTAAACCAGAAGAAATTTATAAAACATATCATAATCTATGGAGAATAGAAGAATCATTTAGAATAATGAAAACCTATTTAGAAGCTAGACCAGCATTTTTATCAAATCCAGATTCTATTAAAGGACATTTCTTAATATGTTATTTTTCATTAGCCTTACTTAGATTGTTAGAATTAAAAATATTTGAAGACAAAATACCTGTAAGTCAAATAATAGAATTTATAAGACAATACAAAATCACAAAGAATTATGATGAAACATATATAAATAATTCAACATACTCTAAAACATTTGAGCAAATAAAAGATAGATTAGGAATAGCAAAATTAGGAAACTTATATCTAACTCAAAAGGATGTAGAATTCCTTTTTGAAACTGATTTAGATTAAATATATTTCTATGTGTTTAATTCAAATTCTTAACAACCCATTTTTAGGGGTTAATCCCAAATTCAGGGCTTATTTAAATATTTAAGAATATCTTCTTCAACTTTAGGTAAAGGTGCTTCAAATTTTTTGTTAGATAAATAAGCTAATTTACCATCTAATTTTTTAAACTCAAAAGTAGCTGCATGTAAAAATTGACTATTTAAATTGAACTCTTCTTTAAATAAATCATTCACTTTAAAATCGCCGTACTTGCTATCTCCTACAATAGGACATTTAATAGCCTGGAAATGAACTCTTAATTGGTGGGTTCTTCCAGTTATTAACTTAGCTCTAACTAATGAATATTTGCCGTATCTTTTTTCAACTTCATATTCAGTTAATGCTGATTTAGCACCATTTTCAACAAAACCAATTTTAACTTGTCCTTTAATAGGATCTTTAATTAAAGGAAAATCAATCTTACCTTTTGAAGGTAATTTTCCACTTACTAACAATAAATAAGTTTTCTCTATTTCCTTTTTATCTTGGAACAACAATAAAAGTTGTTGTAATGTTTCTAAATTTTTACCAAAAACACAAATACCAGAAGTATTTCTATCTAATCTATGAGCTGGACCAGGGACAAATTTAGTTAAATTATTAGGATCGTATTCTCCTTTAGCAATTAAATAATTTAAGAAAATATTGTGTAAAGTTATTCTTTTTTCACTTTCATCACCATGAACAAGTAATCCTTTAGGCTTATTAACAATTAAAATATTATCATCTTCATATAAGATGTCCATATTAGATTTAACAGGTCTAATAACTTCATTTTTAGAGAATTCATCTAATAATTGTTGTTTAATATATATCTCAACTTCATCACCGATTTTAGTAATGTAATCGATTTTAACTCTTTTTCCATTAACCTTTACATCTTTATTTCTAAACATTTTATAAATAAAAGATAAAGGAGCGTTGTTTAATACTCTTTTAACAACTTTATCTATTCTTTGATTGCAGCTATTTTCATCTACTTTAAAATTCATACCTAAAGAGTTTATCACTTTTTGATTAAATTATCATCTTTAATTGATAAGTGAATATGATAAGTTAGTTTATTTGGCTATAAAGGTTTCGTTCCTTTTTAAAAATGGTGCAATAAGAAGTCAAAATGGTGCAATAAGAAGTCAAAATGGTGCAATAAAAAATCCATTAGTTTGAAGTGAACCCCAAAAGATTAAATATTTACAATTAACAATAAGTAGAAAGATTATTAATCTAATTCTTTTTGAATGTCCTCAAATCTCAAAATAATTTATTCTAATGTCTTAAGTGAGTCATTCATGTCTACTTTTTTAATCTTTGGATATAAAAGTAAGTTTACCCCTAATGTTAAAAAGAATATTAAACTAACTGATGCTAAATACATATACCATTTAACATCATTAATAGAACCAAAGTTTAAATATGAGAAAGCGTAATATCCAACTAAATACCCACATGGAATTGATAAAATTAACGCCACTATTGATACCATTAATACTTCTCTAAATGTATATAAAGAACATTCTAAATCTGTATATCCTAATACTTTTAGTGTTGCTAGTTCTCTATTTCTCTCCAATATATTTAAATTAGTAATATTAAATATAATGATAATACACATACTTAAACTAAATAAGACAATTACTATAGACACTAACTTAATTGAATCTGCTACTTGACCATATAAAGGATCTTCTCTTAATGCATTTGTAATATCTAATAAAGACAAGCCTAAAAATAACAATATGTAACTTCCAATAATTGATAATATTGTAAGTATTCCATTTTTCTTATTTCTAACAATATTTCTAATACTAGATTTATATTTAAATGATAACTTATTCCAAATAAATGGAATTTTTTCTAATAATATCTTTTTGCCAGGTTTACTTGCTTTACCAGTAAATAAACTAGCAGGAGTTTGTTTTAAATTTGAAAATATCAATCCAAATATTAATACACAAGAAAATACAACTATAATAGCAGAAACAATTAAACCCAATTGATAATCAAATTCTAATCTAATACTTTTTAAATCAAATATAGCTTGCACAGGAGCGAATACGACATTAGGAATTAACTTAATTCCAAATATCACTCCTCCAACACTTCCTAATAAACTAGATAAAAATCCAAAAGATATATATTTTAAATACACTTTGTATTTTTGAATGCCAAGTGATTCATAACAGGCTAATATGCTTCTTTCTTCATCGATTAATCTACTTAATGTAATTAAGCAGACTAATAAACAAACAGCTACAAAAAATGCAGGAAATAAATAAGAAATAACCTGAATTTTATTCATGTATTCATCAAACATTCTAAATCCAGTATTCTCATTTAAAGTTAAATATCTATATTCATCTTCTCCTAAAATAGATTTAATTTGACTTACAACATCATCAACATAGCCTTTATAATTTGAATCAAAATAAGAATACTTATTTTTCAATTTTATATTTAAATCCGTCATAGGAAAATTCTTCAAAATATAATCTGAACAAGTGTAGTTATAATCCATATAAACAAAACAATCTACACTTAAATCAGTCTTGCCTTCTTCATTTAAATAAGAAACTTCTGGCATAACGCAATTATAATATGAATCATATACATATCCTACAATCTTACAATCATAGCTTGCTTGATAAGACTCACTAACTTGAAATTTCAAATTGATTGTGTCATTTAAATTGTAATTTACTAAATTTTGATTAGGAGTTTTAATTACAACTTCTTCTTTTTTATAAATATTTCTACTAGAAGTATCTTTTAAAGTTAACTTATCTACTCCAGTTGATTTTCTATTTTCTTTAAAATCTAAAATAGTAAGTCTATATATCAATTCTTTATTTAGCTTCTCATCTTTCATTTTAAAATCGTTTACAAATGATAAGCTAGTGTTTTCAATTTCTAATATATCATCTAATTTTTTAACGATTTCATTATTAAAACCTTTAGAATTAGTGCATTTAATAGTAATCTCATTTATATTAGTTTCATTAAAACAATCTTCCATGCTTCTTTTATAAATAGAAGGAAGGCCACCAAGTCCACTACAAATTGCAATAGATAAAAACACGACAAAAAAGTTAGCTAGAAATCTAGACCAATTTGATTTAAACATCCTTATTACTGTTTTAAAGAATGCTTTCATATTACCATTCAATCTCCTCAATTGGTTTTGGCTTTTTATTAATGGAATTTTCGATTATTTTTCCATTTTTTATTCTTAAAAGTTGATGTGCCATATCTTTTAAAGCAGAGTTATGAGTAACAATAATTACTGTCTTTTTTTGCTTTTTAGAATATTGACTAAGCAAAGCTAATATTTGTTTACCTGTTTGATAATCAAGTGCACCTGTAGGTTCATCGCAAAGTAAAATCTTTGGATTTTTAGCAATAGCTCTAGCAATTGAAACTCTTTGTTGTTCCCCACCTGATAATTGGCTAGGAAAATTATTCATTCTATCTTGTAAACCGACTTGAGCTAATATTTCTTCACTAGAAAAAGAATCATCTTTTAATTCTGCTGCTAATTCAACATTTTCTTTAGCAGTTAAATTAGGCATCAAATTATAAAACTGAAAAACAAATCCAATTAATTCTCTTCTATATTGACTTAATTCTTGCTTATTGTAGTTTGAAATATCTTGTCCATCTACAACTAAACTTCCTTTAGTAATTGAATCCATTCCACCAATTAAATTTAATAATGTAGATTTACCAGCCCCAGAAGGTCCTAATATAACTACAATCTTTCCTTCTTGAATAGAAAAAGAAACATCGTCAATTGCTCTAAGTGTATTATTATTTGATTTGTATTCTTTAATTAAATGATTTGCTTTTAAAATTGTGTTCATATGTAATTTATTATAACTAATTTTTAAAAAATCTATTCATATATTTTGAAAAATAATAATGTAAGTGTTTAAATATATTTAGTTAGTTTAGCCTAACTAATTTCATATCCACAACAAATTGCTATTAAGACTACCTTCTTAATAGCTCTTTTTGTTCTTGATTTAATTTATTAATTATTTAATAATTAATTGATGATTAAAAAAATATTTTGGTGTTTACAACAGCTTGAATATGTTGGCGGAACAGAAACTGTATCTATACAATTAGCAAATAATTTAGTTGAAAAATACGATTACGATATAACCTTTATTGTTGCATTTAAATCAAACCTAGAAAATTGCCCGTATAAAATTAATCCTAAAATTAAAATAATTCAATTAGGAATAGATATTGAATTAGCTAGATTTTCCGATAATTTCAGTGATTATTTTTCTAGCTTTAGATTTATTAAATCAACTAAATTATTAAATAAATTAATGAGTCAATTTTTCTTTCAAATAAAAAAGAAAAGACAATACATTTCTTCTTTATTAGATGATGAATCAGTTTTAATATGTTCATCAATTGAAAGTTATTGTTTTGCCCCAAAAGATAAAAATGTCTTATTCCATTTTCATTTTAATTCTACAAGTTATTTTGATTCATTTACTAGATTCACATTAAAACATTCAAATAAACCAACTAAATACATTTTCTTATGTAAAGAAACCATGGAAAAAGTAATAAGTAAAGATAAAGCAATTAAAGATAAAGCTACATTTATTAATAATCCATGTAGATTTGACTTAGAAAAATCATTTGAATACCATAACAACACCATTCTATTTATTGGTAGATATTCTACTCAGAAAAATCCACTATTAGCGTTAAAAGTTGCTAAAGTCTTAAAAGAAAAATACGACTTAGATTTCAAAATGAATTTTTATGGTGAAGGTGGTCTAATTGATGAAATGCAAGATTATGTAAGTAAAAATAAACTTGAAAACCAAGTTAGCATCAATTCTCCTTCTAATGATGTAGAAACATTATTAAAAAACGCCGATTTACTTTTAATGACATCAATTTATGAAGGATTACCATTAATTAAATTAGAAGCCGAATCAAAAAGCTTACCAACAATTTCAACTAACTGGGGTGAACCAATTGAAGATATCATAAATGATGGGATTAATGGATATATAGTTAATTCAAATAAACCAACTGATATTGCATCAAAAATCTATGAAGTATTGTCAAATAATGAAGAATTGACAAAATTAAAACAATCCACATATGAAAATGGAAATAAGTATCATTTAGACACAATATTAGATAATTGGGACAAATTATTTAAGAGCTTATAAAATATGGACAATATTATTCCAAGCAGAAATTTAAATATAGAATTTATAATATTTGATACTGTATTAATGGCTGTATTTTTAATCATATTAATTTTAAAAAAGCAGTATTTAACTTTATTGTTTTCTCTTTTGGGTGGGGTTTTATATTTTATAGTTGATTATTGTTTTTTCTATTTATTATTACATTCAAGAAAAGTTTATATAAATGAAATTGAAGCTAGTTCTACAATGTATTTTTTATATTTACTATGGCATGAACTATCTAGTGGGATATCTAACTTCGCCTTTATTTTTATCGGATTAGGTAAGAAAAAAGACTATAAAATGTATATTGCTTACATTATATTATGGTGGTTTGCTCCAGCTAGTTTTTCTTTAATTAATCCAATTAAGAATATATATTGTTATAGAACTACTTCTTCTTATCATTATTTAATGACTATATTATTAGTTATTGGATATATATTTATAATTTGTTATAACTTATTTAATAAAAAGAATAAAAAAATCAATATATTAAATCTTCTTATAATAGGAATTAGCGTGCAATTTTGTTGGGAATTTTCATATCTTTTATTTGGAATTAGACCATATAATTCCTCTTCAATTCAAACATTAATTATTGATTCTTTATTAGAAACTAACTTAGGATTACCATATTTATATTTTATATGTAAGTTCATAAATTCTAAATTAAATGAAGATCTTTCTAGAAAGGAAACTATTCAAAATGGAAATTAAAACTGGATATTTAGATTTTTTAAATTACAAAACATTTTATAGATATTTAAAGGTAAACGATTCTAAGAAAACCTTAATTGTTTTACATGGAGGACCTGGTTCAACTTATAATTCATATGAATTAATTGATGATTTAGCTAATGTTAGTTCAACAAATATTATTATGTATGATCAACTTGGATGTGGACTTTCTTCTTTTGCAAATTCTTCTAATGAATACAATCCTAAAATGTGGGCTAGTCAATTAAATAGTTTAATTAATGATTTTAATTTAGAAGAAGTCATCTTATTAGGACATTCTTGGGGTGGAATGCTTTTAATAATTAGCCTAACAGATAAATTAATAGATATTAATAAAGTTAAAGGTGGAATTATTTCTTCTAGCTTATCTAGTGCCTCTTTATGGGAAAAAGAAACTCATAGATTATTAAATTATTTACCTAATAAAACTAAAGATATTCTTTTACAAGCAGAAAAAGAAAATAATTTTGAATCTAAAGAATATTTAAAAGCTTATGATGAATATAAAGAAAAATTTGTAAGTCCATTAAAGACAAATTTCCCTTGCTTAAATAGAAAGAAAAACTTTGGAAAAGAAAGTTATATCTACGCTTGGGGACAAAATGAATTTGCTCCTAGTGGAATTTTAAAAGATTATGATTACACTGCTAAATTAAAATTAATAAAATGCCCTATTTTAATAATTTCAGGAACTGATGATGAATCCACTCCTTTAATAAATAAGACAATATATGATAATCTAACTTGCAATAAAAAATGGGAACTATTAGAAAAGTCTAGACATATGACTTATCTAGACTCAAATAAAAAATATATTGAAACAGTGGCTAATTTTATAAAAGACTTATAATTTTTCGATAAATTCTTTTAATTTTGTATAGGTTTGTGGTGATAAATCATGTTCAACTGCACATGCATCTTCTAACGCCACTTCTTTTTCTACGCCTAAATATTCAAAAAATTTTGATAATGTTTTATGTCTATCATAGGTGTCAGTAGCAATCTTTTCACCTTCTTTTGTCAATCTTATTTCACCATTTTCTAAATCGTGAATTATATAGCCTTGTTCTACTAATTTTTTCATTGCAACAGAAATGCTAGCTTTTGTAAATGACATTGATCTAGCAATATCTACTGAACGAACAATTTCATTTGTTTCTTTTAACATTAGGATTCTTTCTAAATAGTCTTCCATTGATTGACGTTTGTTCATTTATAAAGTTCCTTTCTTAATTTTTTATATATCTATTTTTTAATTTTCTTTCATATTCTTTAAAATGTCAACATTTTTTATTTTTTGATAATTTTAAAATGATTTTTAAACAAATTATTAGATATTTCTAACTAATAAGTTAGTTATATCTTACTTTCTTATTGACTATAGTTATTTAAAGTGATTTAATTGTAGGTGGTTAGTTAATTCTAACTTTTAGCTAACTAATTATTTAGGAGGTAAATATGCCTATATTACTTGCGCCTTTAAACACAGAATTAACAGTAGTCAAACTCGCTTTAGATGAAAAAACTAAAAAACATCTTGAGAATTTAGGAATTACTATTAATTCAAAATTGATCTTACTTTCTTCTGAAGGAGGAACAGCAATTGTAGTAATTAAAGAAGCAAGATATGCTTTAGATAGACAAGTTGCCTCAAAAATAATGGTATCAGTTAACTAAACAAAGGAAGGATTATTATGGACAAGGAAAAAGAAGTTGCCAATCAGGCGACTAAAAGTAACTCGCTTACTCTTGATCAATTACAAATTGGACAATCTGGTGTAGTTACTAAAGTTGCTGGTGAAGGCAAAATTAGAAGACGTTTACTTGACATGGGTCTAACTCCTGGAGCAGTCGTATTTTTAAGAAAAACTGCACCTTTAGGTGATCCAATTCAAATAAACTTACGTGGTTTTGAATTAACCTTAAGAAAGGTTGAAGCTCAAAACATCTCAATTAAACTATTAACAAATAAGGAGGAAGCTAAATAATGAAACATTTCGCATTAGCTGGTAACCCAAACTGTGGTAAAACCACATTATTTAATTCCCTTACTGGCTCAACAGCCTATGTTGGTAACTGGCCTGGTGTTACAGTTGATAAAAGAGAAGGTACATATAAAAAATGTAATGAACCTGTTTCAATTGTTGACTTACCTGGTATTTATTCATTATCACCATATACTCCAGAAGAAGTTATTTCAAGAAACTTTATTCTTAACGAAAAACCAGATTGTATCATCAACATTATTGATGCTACAAACCTTGAAAGAAACTTATATTTAACAACACAAATCTTAGAAATTGATGTCCCTGTTGTTATCGCATTAAATATGTGCGATTTATTAGCTAAAAACAATGAGAAAATCAATATAAGCGAACTTTCTAAAAAATTAGGAGTTCCTGTAGTTGAAATCTCCGCTTTAAAAGAATCTAATTTAAACATCTTAATGGATGAAGCTTATAAAGCAAGCTTAACAAAAAGAAAAGCTAAGACAGTACTAGAAGAAAGCAAATTAAAACCAATTATTGATACTGTTGTAAAAGAATATGAAGTTCAAGGAATTGAAAATCCATTATTCCACGCTATCAAATTAATTGAATTAGATGAAATTGAAGCTAAAGAACACAAGGATTTAGTTAATATTGTCAACAGCGAAAAAAGTCAATATAACGATGAAGTCTTTGGAAATGATTTTGAAGCAATTATTGCTGATGATAGATATAAATACATTTCAAAAGAATTTAAAGATGTTAAGACAAGATTAGTTGATGGACAAGTCAAATCAATTAACGATATTCAAGTTAAAGATAAATTAACAATCTCTGATAAAATCGATAAAGTTTTAACTAATAAATGGGCTGGTATACCTATCTTCTTAGTTATCTTATTTATCATTTTCCATTTCACATTCGCTAATAACTTCCTATTTTTGAAAAACTGTTTACCTGTAGATGAAGAAGGTGCAATTATTCCTACTTTACAAGGGACAAACTGGGAAGGTCTAGTTGTAAGTGAAGATGGTATATCTGCTCCAGGTGTTTTCTTGCAAACCTGCTTAACTGGTCTAACTGATTGGTTTACTGGTGTAGTTAGAGGATGGATGGAAGGTCAACCAGAATGGGCCACTGGATTCTTATGTGATGGTATTTTAGCTGGTATATTCTCTGTTTTATCTTTCTTACCTCAAATCTTATTATTATTCTTATTCTTCTCTATCTTAGAAGATTCTGGTTATATGGCTAGAGTCGCCTTCATCTTAGATAGAATATTTAGAAAATTCGGTTTATCTGGCCGTGCCTTTATGCCTATGATCATGGGCTTTGGATGTTCAGTTCCTGCTTCAATTAATACTCGTACATTAGCTGATCCAAAAGAAAGAACTGCTACTATTAGAGTTATTCCTTTCTTCTCATGCGGTGCTAAATTACCTATTTTAACTGCTATTGCTGGTGCTATTGGTACAATGACAGGAATGAAAAATCCTGATTTAATTACTTACGCTTTCTATGTACTTGGTATGGTTGTTGCAATTGTTTCAGTCATTTGTATGAGACAAACAACAATGAGAGGTGAAGTTCCACCATTTATTATGGAATTACCTGCTTACCATATGCCTCAAATCAAAGCTTTATGCATCCACTTATGGGATAAAATAAAACACTTTGTCAAAAAGGCCTTTACAGTTATCTTAGCAAGTAACATTCTCATTTGGTTCTTATCTCATATCAACTTAAGATGGAATGAATTCTTACCTGATGAGCAAATTTGTGATTCTTTAATCGCTTATATTGGTAGAATCTTCCAACCTATATTTACTCCTCTTGGATTTGGTTCTCAATTAAATGCAGCTTACCCTAATTCAAATGGTGTCATGATTGATTATGGTTGGGTATTTGTTGTTACTGCAATCTGCGGATTAATTGCTAAAGAAAACGTCATTTCTGTTATGGCAATTATCGCTTTAACTATCAATGCTACTCTTGGTGGTGGTGATGTAGATAATATTGAAGGATGGGAAGCTGTCACTGAAATGATTAAAGCTACTGGAATAACAATTCCTGGTTTATTAGCCTTTATCGCTTTCAATATGCTTACAATTCCTTGCTTTGCAGCTACTGCAACTGCTAAGGCTGAATTACCTCAAGGTAAATTCAAAGGAACAATCGCTTTCTGGTTATTTACATCTTATTTTGTTTCAATGATGATTTACATGATTGGAACTTGGTGGTGGACAGTATTTATCTTTGCAGCTGTTATTACTGGGTTTGGTGTTAGTGTCTACTTCATCAACAAATCAAAAGATGCAAAAGCTATTGCAAATAAATAATGAACGCTGTTGAAATTTGCTTAATTATATTTGCAGTGATTGTAGTATGTGGCGTACTTGGATCTTACATTTATAAAAGAATTCATAAAATACCTACTGGATGTAGTCAAGAATGTGGATGTCATTCTTCAAAAGATCTAGTAAAAGAATACAATAAAATGTATCATCCTAAAAATAAAAAGTGCTGCCACAAAATGGACAATTCTAAAAAATAATTTATTAGGAACTAGCATAATTTTATGACTAGTTCCTTTTTTATTAGATAAAACTAAGTAAGCGATTTCAATTAAAAAATTCGTGCATATTTTAATTAATTATGTTTATTTAGCAGTTAAATAAAGTATAATAAATTTATCTTTTATATTCATGGAGGGTGAAAATGCAAGAGATTATATTAACTAGAGAACAAATACAAGATATTTGTAAAGATATTGCTAGCAAATTATCAAACCAATTAAAAGACGAAGAGCAAGTTCCTGTATTTGTAGGTGTTATGAAAGGTGGATTAAATTTCACCATGGATTTAATTAAGGACATGGAAATTCCTATTGTCACTGATTTTATTCAAATTTCTTCTTATGATGGCACAAGTTCTACTGGTATTGTAAAACTCAAAAAAGACTTGACTTATTCAGTTAAAAATAGAACAGTAGTCTTAGTTGATGATGTAGTCGATACTGGTTATTCCATGCAATATTTAAAGCATTATTTAACAGAAAAATATCAACCAAAACAAATTATCATTGTCACATTAATCGATAAACAATCTATTAGAAAAGTTGAAGTTAAGATTGATTATTGTGGAATGGTATTAAAAGAAAATAAATTCTTAGTTGGATATGGACTTGACTATAAAGAATTAAATAGAAACGTTCCTTATGTTTATGTTCCTAATGTTGAAGAAATTGAAGAATTAGAAAAAATAATTTCCAAAAGCCAACTAAATAAAATCAACTAAATATAAAGATTAGGCTAAGTCCTAATCTTTTTATAATTGTCAAAATATTTGATTTTTACATAGTAAAATAGTATATTTATTTAAAATCAAGCAAGGAAAAAAGAGGTATTAATATGAAAAAAAGATTTGGAATATATTGCTTATCTTCTCTAGCAATTTTAGGCTTAATAAGCTCATGTAATCCAGCTACATCTAGTAGTTCACCTATTTCATCTTCTTCTGATAATTCTGAACCTACTAGTTTTGAATCTTCTAGTTTTGAATCTTCTAGTTCAATAGATGGAAATTACAATTTATGGAGTAAAGCTGACCAAGCATTAATGGTCAAATATTGTGGAGAAATACTTCCTTATCCAATAGGATTAGTATCTGGAAAAGTAACTGTAAAAGAAATTATAGATGAAGATAGTAACTATTCTTATTTAGAAATATATGATGAATCTAATTCATTCACACTAGAAAAATATTATGAATTATTAGCTCAATTTAATTGGAGCCCAATTCAAACTTATTTAGGTAGAATAGTAAGAACAGATAGTTACAATAATTCTTATGTAGAATTAACAAAAGGAAATGAAAATACTAAGACTGGTTATGATATTATCTATTATTTTGCTAGCAATCATGTAAATGAAGATGACCAAGTAGCAAGTGCAAATGTACTTAGATGTTATTCAGACTTTTCTTATAAATCAACTGATGAAACTAGTTGGACCTCTTCTCAATTAGATACCATTAAAGACGTTACTACTATTGAATTACCATATATTAATTTAGGTGAAGTCAATACAGTAAGTGCATATAGTTTAGATATTCTTCAAATTTATGATTATTATGTAACTGATTTAACAATTGAATATGCTAACTTATTAGAAAATAATGGTTTTACTATCAATACTGGGGAAAGTAAATTAAATGACTCATTTATTTTAGAAAAGGAATTAGATAATGGTAGTATTAGAGCTAATCTTTCTTATTATAATGGTAATAATTTCATTTTCACTTACACTCCAAAAGAAACTACTTACACTTCTTGGCCTACCCAAATTATAAACGAAATAAAAGAAAAATCTGGTGTAGAAATTCCTGAGTTCCCTATTAAAGAAGGTGGAAATTATAAAGTATATGTTAAAAATAATACATATTGTATTTACACAACTACAAAAGATGATACCTTCAATTATGAAACATATAATGATAACATCTTACAATTTGTAGGCTTTACTTGGGAAGAAACTATCTCTTTTATTTCTTATAATTTAACTGATAATTACGATAATTCTATCGGCTATAAATTAATTGCTAAAGTTTCTACTCCAACTTCTACATTTACATCTAGTTGGCCTTCTTTACCAATTAGTGATTTCTTTTCTAGTATAGGAATTGATGTTAAATTACCAGAATTTAATATGGATGATTTAGTTGAAACTGGAAAACAAATTAAATACAAAGTTAAAGGTGAAGCTACTTATAATGAATGGTATGATAATTACTATAAACAAATATCCCAAAATCCTGATTTAAATGGCTTAAGTGAAAACGCAACTGAAGAAGAAATAGTTGCTTTAGCTAAAGAATTAGCCTTCCAAGAACAAGGAGTAGATGTCTATTTATTTGACACAAATTCTTCAGCCTATAATTCATTTGAAAACACCTTATATAAAGCAGGATGGTATTCATATTTTGGGACTTCAGGAAGTGTAACTTATGAAGACCCTACTGGTAAATTAGCCGTTACATTAGATGGTGGAACTAGTGATCCAAGTCATGATGGACAAGGTCAAACTTCATTTTTAATTCATCCAGGTACTAATAAAACCCATTCCCCTGAATTTGAATTTAAAGAAAAAGAAGTTGAAGCTGGTATTGGATTAACTACTCAATTAGAACTAAATAAGAATATGCTTCCTTATGATGTAACTTATTCTTCAAGTGATACAAGTGGAAAAATAAGCGTGAATGAAAAAGGCGAAGTAAAAGTCGCATCAGATGTAGTAGAAGGAACTAGTGCTACAATTTCAGCTACTCTTACTGATTCAAATGGAAAAACTTATACAGCTAGTTGTACAGTAACTGCTAAAAAAGTAACTAATTATACAAGTGCAGTTGCTCTTGATTTAATCGGTAATAAATTAATAGAAAAAGGATATAACCCAACTATTAACCATAAAATTGTTGGAGATGTTTCATTTGAAACTGATTATTTAACATTAGTATTAGATTCATCTACTGATATAAGTGAATTTAAAAAATCCATCGCTACTGATTTTATCTTAGATGGATTTGAAACTGACTCTAGTTGGGAAGAAAGTGATATTTACATCATGGATAAATTAGAAATAATGCCAGGTGAATATATTAATTACAGTTTAATAAATACATACTGTAATTTAACTGCTGAATATTCTCTCCATGTAGAAAATAATCAAACCATTCTTCAAATTGTAGTTTATTAAAACATTAGACTGTTAATAACTTGAATTAAAAAGTTACTAACAGTCTTTTTGTATGATAAAACCAAGAGGAATAAACTTTGTTATTAGTTTAAAAAGTAAAAAGGCTGAAATATAGAATGCAATTTACATTTGGAGTCAAATGTAATAAACTAATAATAGGAGAAACAAAAATGTTTAATCAACAAGCCTATATAAATTCTTATCTAAAAGAAAAATACAAAACCATCAAAGTCAGAGTTAGAAATGATGATACAATTTTAATAAACAAAATCAATCATGTTGACAATCTAAACAAATATATATTAGACCTCATCAAAAAAGATATATATGAAAATAGAAAATACAATTTCATTAACAACGAAATCAAAGTGGACTTTGAATTAACTACAACGATGTCGGATTTAGTAAAGAAAGCAGAAGATGCCGATATCTTAGATGATTATGGCCTATATATGAACCTGGCAGATGCCATTGATTCGCAAGGAAAAAAAGAAGCCACGCATCATATCATCAGCGAAACTGAATGGCGAACATTGATAAGGAGGTATACACTTTGATGGATATTATTGATTTTTCTAACTGCAAACTGAGCGATAGAAATCTTGAATACGGAGGAAGAGCCGGAGAAAAAAGAGGAATCACCTATAATGGCGAACGTTGGTTTTTAAAGTTTCCGAAAAATACAATTGGAATGAATCGAGTGACCGGCCTTTCCTATGTTACATCATCTTTATCAGAATACATCGGCAGTCAAATCTATAAAATATTGGGCTATAATGTTCATAAAACTATTTTGGGAATCTGCTTTGATGGAAAGAGGAACAAGGTCGTTTGCGCGTGCAAAGATTTCATCACTGATGACAAGAACGAAATCCTGATTCCTTATACAGCTTTGAGAAACGACACAAATCCAAACATTATGGAAAGACTTGATGGCTCATTCTCATCTCCATCGAATATAAACGAAATCATTTTTCAATTAGGTCACAATGATGTACTAAGTAAAATAAAAGGTGCCAAGGAAAGATTTTTTGATGTCGTTATCATCGATATGCTGATCAATAACAATGACCGTAACGAGGATAACTGGGGAGTCATCAAATATAAGGATTCCAACACTTATAAACTCGCCCCAATCTATGATTGTGGAAATTCGTTTTACGGAAAAACAAGTGAAGAGAGAATTGCAACTATATTATCTGATGAAACAAAACTCAGAAGTAGCGCTCTTAATGGAATCACTGCCTATGAAGATGAATTCGAAAAAAGAATATCAAATCTAAACATTTTGGAGCTAAATGACTTCGACTTAGAAAAAGCAATCATTCGAATTTATGAAAAAGTTATGGATAAACTCGATGAAATCGAAATTTTCATTAATTCAATACCAAATAATTTCAATGATTTGCAAATCATGTCAGATGCTAGAAAACTGTATTACAATGATACATTTAAATTGAGAATCAATGAGATTCTTAAGCCAAAGTACATCAACTTAATCAAAAAATAAAATTGTATATTTTTCATTTATTTTTGGTTCACATATAAAGATAAAAGCTAAGAAAGATTGATAATTTTTAGCTTTTTTCAATTATCTTACTCCTCTAGTGCCTTTATAAATGGATTTTACTCCTTGTTCACCTTTTAATAATCTAACTACTTCTTCTCCTATTTCAATAGTCCAATACATACTTCTTGCTGTAATAAAATTGCCATCTTTTACGCATGTTTGATCTTCTAAATATGTACCTTTACCTACTTCAAATCCAGGAAAGCAAGTGTATTTTTTATCATCTAAGAAACCTAATCTTGCTAAGATAGAAGGAGCTGCGCATATTGCAGTTACTAATTTATTATTTTTAACAAAATAAGTAACTACTTTTTTAACATCTTCTGATTTATATAAATTATCAACACCTAATTTTCCACCAGGTAAATATATAAAATCGTATTTTGTATAGTCTGTATTTTTTAAAATATCTTTACTAATAACATCTACCCCACTTGAAGAAGTAACTTTTGTTGAATTAGATATAGAAATTAAATCTGCATCAATTCTTGCTCTATGTAAAATATCATAAAATGCTAATGCTTCTACTTGTTCAAATCCATCGGCTAACAAAATTAATCCTTGCATATTTTAATTTAACACTACATATTTATTAATCCCTTGTAGTGTATTATTCCTCCTTTTAATAGGGATTTACATATTTATTATAAGTTATATTTTATTAAACTTACCTTTTGAACTACCCTTACTAGATTTAATAAAAACTTCACTAGAAGACTTGCTTGCTAAATTTTTAGCATAATCAGTTGCTTCTTTTTGATTAGCAAATAATTTAATTGTCTTATTTGAATTAGATAAGAATATTCCCCATTTACCATCTTGTCTTTTTTCAATTAAATAAGTCTTTTTACTAGATTCATTATCAAATAAACTTCCTTGTACTTGTTTAAAATCTCTTTCTTCTACTTTGATATTTTTATCTTTAGACTTATCTTCAACTGGTTTTACTTTTTTATCTTGACTAGGCTTATTTTCTTTTTTAGAAGTCTTTTTACTTTCTTTTGAAGAAGATACTACATCATTAATTAAATCAGCTGCTATTTTATCTGCTTCTTGTTTAGATAATTTATCTTCGTTATTTTTATTTTCCTTTATTTTAGAATTGGATTTTTTATCTTCTAAATGTTGTTGATATGACATTAATCTTTTATAGGCTACAACTTGATTAGAGTTAGCTAAGATAAAATGATTTGGTAATATTTCGACTAATTTACCATCTAAATCCAATAATAAATCGAGATCTTCTTGAGAAATATCTTCTTTCTTAATCAATTTTTGAACTAAAGGAACTAAAGTATTTGAATCAATTTCCTTTTTAAAAGCATATTCAATTGTCTTACTTTCCAAAGCAAAATAAACATAAGAATCATCATCTATTAAACTGATATTATCTACGTTATTTGTAATTATTAAACTAGGATAATTATCTTTTATTAAATTTTTAATATCGTTAATTAAAATAACTTGAGAATTTGAATCAAATTTAACATCCAATAAGTCAAGGATAAAGACTTTTTTATCAAACAATATTCCTACTAACAAATTTAATTTTATTTGTTCTAAAAAAGAAAATTTATCGTATTGTTTATGCTTTAAATAAAAGGAAATATTAAAGCCTAACTTTTCAAGCAAGTTATTTATTCTTTCTTGTCCTATTTGTTTTGGTAAGTAAGTTTTTAAATAGAATTTCTCGTTTTCTTTATTGATTTCGTCTTCTTTTTCGTCAAAGTTTAAAACTTTGTCTTTTTTAATTGTTTTAACTTTGTCTTTTAAAATTTTACATTCATCTTTATAGATATTCTTGCATTTATTTTTAGCATTTTTAATAATGTTTTTCTCATTTTGACTATCAATATTAGATTGTTGAATAAATTCATCATCTATAAGTTTTAAATTATATAAATGTTCATTTTCTAATTCTTTTAATTTGGAATCTTTTGAATTATTTAAATCTTCAATCTTCAAAAGAGATTTTTCATCTTTTTTGCCTTTTAATTTATTTATTTTAGTTTCAAAAGATGAAGTGATCTTTTTAATTAAATTATTATATTCTTCATTTTCTTTATTGATAAGTCTTTGTTTTTCTAAATTGAGTTTTTCTTTCTTTTGTTCAATTTCTTTAATTAAATCTAAATAGACATCATTTAAATGATTGTGCTTAGTTAAATACGCTTCTAATAGATTTGAATAAAAACTACCCGATAATAAATTTTCATCTAAATTAGAATTTATATAACATATTTCATTTTTTAAGCTTAATAAGTCTTTATCTAGTGTAATCTTTTTTCCATCAATTAAAATATCGCCTTTAAAATCTGAAATAGAATTCACTTCTACTTTTACTAGATTAGGATAACTTATCAAAAGATTAGTCTTATTCTTATTCAATGAAAATGTTAAATTTTCAACTGGAGATAAGAAAAAATCATCTACTTTAATTTCTTTAATAGTCATACACGTTATTTTATTACAATTTAGCCTAATTATCAAAATAATTTGAATTATTGACTATTTTAGCGTATTAGTCTATTATATTAATAGTGCATAGCACTAGTTCTTAATATCAAATGATAATTAAGAGTGGACTAATTATCCACTCTTTATTTTTTCAAGATAAATAGGAGGTACTAAACTTGGAATTATCAAACAAATTTAAAGCAAAAGGATTAGAAATAGCTACAAAATATGGACTTATATTAGTAGATATTAAATGGATTAATGGAAAAGAAAAAGTCTTAAATGTCATCTTGGATAAAAAAGGTGGGATTAGTTTAGATGATATTACTAAATTCACCGATGATTTTAATCAATTCTTAGATGAAGATACTGAATTAGATTTTCCATACAATCTAGATTGCTCTTCTCCTGGTGCTGAAAGATTTATCCAATTAGAAGAAATAGATTCTTATTTAAATGAATATATGGAAGTAAGTTACTTAAATAAGAAAGTAACAGGAACTTTAGTAGAAATAAATCAAGACGATATCTTATTGAAATATTTCTTAAAAGGCCGTCCTAAAAAAGAACGCATTAACAAAGAAGATATCAAATCAATTCAACTCAAAATTAAATTTTAAATATATAAAGAAAGAGGAACAAAAAAATTATTATGCCTAGACAATCAAAAAAAGAAGATGCTCAATTCAATGGTAAATTAACAAACATCAAACAATTCAAAGCAGCTTTAGAAGAAATTCAAGAAAAATATCAAATCTCTCCTGAAAAGACAGTTGATATTTTATTAAGCTCAATTGATAAAGCTTATAGAGATACTAACTTCTCCACTAAGAGTTTAAAAATTAAAAACAATCAAGGTGAAATTATCTCTCAAAGTAATTCTCAAGCTATTCATTCTCAAACAATTATCGATGAAAAAACAGGTGAAATCATCTTCTATTTATGCAAAGATGTCGTAAATGATGATGATATTACAGATGATTTATATCAAATCTCTCCTGAAGAAGCTTCTTTACAAGATCCAAGCCACGAATATGTAGTTGGTGATGTCTTTAAAGAAAAGCACACTTTAGAAAATCAACAATTTTCATTCTTTACAAGAGCTATGCAAAACTTCTCTATCAAATTAAAAGAAGCTGGTAAACAACTCTTAATTGAAAAATACACTAATAAAGTCGGTAAAATTGTCAACGCTGTTGTTGAATCTACAGATTTTAAGACTGGAAATACATATTTATTAATTAACCAAGTCCCTGCTATCTTATTAGCAAGAAATACAATTGCAGGTGAACATTTTATGCCTGGTCAAACTATTAAAGTTTTATTAAAGAGCATTGGTGATTCTAAACAAGGCGAAAAAGGAACCTCTTTAGTAGTTACAAGAACAGATGAATTATTCTTACAAAGATTATTTGAAGAAGAAATCCCTGATTTAGCTGATGGTTCAGTTAAAATTGAAAAGATTGCAAGAGAAGCTGGTGTAAGAGCTAAAGTCGCTGTCTCTAGTAAAGACCCTAACATTGATCCTTCTGGTGCATGTATTGGTTCAGATGGTTCTAGAATTAAAGATATCAATTCTGAAATTTGCAATGAAAAAATCGATGTTATCAAATATTATGAAAACAAATACTTATATATTGCAGAAGCTTTAAAACCTGCTTTAGTTATCGGTGTTGTCTTAAAAGATAATGAACCAGTTGAACCAGGTAAAGCTCCTAAAGCTATCGCCATTGTTAAAAACGATGATTCTAGAGTCGCTATTGGTAAAGGTGGTATCAATGTTAAATTAGCTTCTAAATTAACTGGATATTCTATCGATGTTAAAGAATTAGATGTCGCTATGGGTGATCATATCCAATATGTTGATATCAACGATATGAAAAGAAAAGAAGCCTTAGAAAGACTTGAACAAGAATCTTTATCAATTGAAGATGAAGAAGATGAAGAAGATGCAAAAGCCGCAGAAGAATATGTAAGAAATAATTCTTCTGATGAATTAAATAATCAAGTTAATAATTTAGAAAAAGAAGAAGTAGAAACTCCTAGTGAAGTAGAACAAGCCCCTGTTGAAGAAGTAAAGCCAACAGAAGTTGAAGAAGTCAAAGTTGAACCAGTTAAAGAAGTTGAACATGTTGAAATCACAACAAAGGCTAAAGTTTCAATTTCCGAATTAGAAGCTCAAATTGAAGAAGAAAAGAAAGCTAATAAGCAACAACAATCTGCTCCTAAATTCAAAAAAGATTCTAAAAAAGAAGATAAAAAAGAAGACAAGAAAGTCATTTCTAATGCAATGCCTATCTACACAGAAGAAGAATTGCAACAAATGGATGAAGAAGAGGAAGAAGATCAAAATCAAGAAGATGAAGATTATTCAGAATATGATGATGATCAATATTACGATAACAACTAATATCTAAAAATAAATTAATTAAAAAGGAGGTAACATGAAAAAAGTAGTAACTAGATTTGATTGTATCAATAAAATTAAAGCTGAAAAATCAACACTTTTAAGAATAGTGTTAACTCCTGAAGGTGAAATTGAAGTCGACCCTTCTGGGAAGAAAAACGGTAGAGGTGTATATTTAACTCCTAATAGAAAAACCTTAGATTTAGCAATAAAAACTAAAGGATTAGAAAAAGCATTAGGAGTTAAAATACCTGATAATGTATATACAAAAATAGGGAGATATTTAACTGATGAACCTAGTAGATAAAATAGTTGGAATGCTTGGAATAGCAAAAAGAGGCAAATACATTGTTATTAACGAAGACCTTATTTTCAAATTGAAAAAAGGAAAAATAAGACTAATTGTCATTGCTCTTGATTGCCCTAAAAATCTAGATGATAATTTAGAACAACTAGCTTTAAAATACAATGCTACAACTATTAGAATTGGTACAAAGGTTATATTAGGAAATGCCATTGGATTAACTAGTGTTAACGCTATTGGAATAATAAACTCCTCTATAGCAAAAAAGATAGAAGAATTACAACAGGAGGTAGAAGAATATGTCAAAAAAGAACAATAAGAATTTTCAAAAGAATGAGAACAAATTTAATTCCCATTCTCACTTTTCAAATCCAAAGGCTAATAAGTCTCATATTGAAGGTGGAAAATATATTTACCATGGTAAAGTCACTGTTGAAGAATTAGCTGAAGCTTTACAAATTAAAGCCACTGATATTCTTAAACAATTATTTTTACAAGGTAAATTATTCAATATCAATTCTGTTTTAGATGATGAAATAATTGGCGAAGTTTGTTTAAATAATGGCTTTGACTTTGATAAGCAAGAAATTGTTGAACCAGAAGATTTTGAACATCTCCAAGTTGAAGATAGACCAGAAGATTTAATTGAAAGAGCTCCTGTTGTTACTATCATGGGCCATGTTGACCATGGTAAGACCACTTTAATTGACGCTATTAGAAATTCTAATATCGCTGCTAATGAAGCTGGTGCTATCACTCAAGAAATAGGTGCTTATCAAAAAACTATTAAAGGAAAGAAAATTACTTTCTTAGATACTCCAGGCCATGAAGCCTTCTCTGCTATGAGACAAAGAGGTGCAAAAGTCACTGATATTGTCGTATTAGTAGTCGCAGCTGATGATGGTGTTATGCCTCAAACTGTTGAAGCTATTAACCATGCTAAAGCCGCTAATGTCCCTATTATTGTCGCTATTAATAAAATTGATAAACCTGGTGCAAATCCAGATAAAGTCATGACTGAATTATCAAAATATGGTTTATTAGCTGAAGAATGGGGTGGAGATGTAATCATGAAACAAATCTCTGCTAAAAAGAGATTAGGAATTGATGATTTATTAGAAAACATCTTATTAGTCGCTGAATTAAAAGAATTAAAAGCTAATCCAAAACGCCAAGCAATTGGTAGTGTTATTGAAGCAAGTATGGATAAAAAAGTCGGTGCAAAAGCCACTTTATTAGTTCAAAATGGTTCTTTACATGTAGGAGATTATTTAGTTGTTGGTAACTGCTATTGTAAAGTAAGAAGAATGACAAATGAATTTAATAAAACAGTTAATACTGCTTTACCTTCAACTCCAGTTTCAGTTACTGGTTTAGATGGAGTTCCTGTTGCTGGTGATCAATTCGCTTGTTTCTCTTCTGAAAAAGAAGCAAGACAAATTGCCCTATTAAGACAACAAAAAGCTGCTCAAGCTAATAAAGAAGACGGCTTAAAAATTACAAATATCTACGATAAAATCGCTTCAGGTGAACTTACAGTTATCAATTTAATTGTTAAAGCAGATACTGATGGTTCTATGCAAGCAATTAACGATTCATTAAATAAAATTGATGTTGATGGTGTAAAAATTAAGATTTTACACTCCGCTTCAGGTGATGTATCTGAAGGTGATGTAATTTTAGCTTCAGCTTCAAGTGCTATTATTCTCGCATTCAATGTTAAAGCTAGCCAACTAGTTATTGATAAAGCTAAAGAAATGCATGTTGAAGTAAGATTCTACAACATCAT
This sequence comes from uncultured Prevotella sp., assembly GCA_963639175.1. Taxonomy (GTDB): domain Bacteria; phylum Bacillota_I; class Bacilli_A; order RFN20; family CAG-288; genus Scatoplasma. Next base: position 5,237 of record CAVHUN010000022.1, on the reverse strand, counting down.
TTATAAATTGTTAGAAGATATCCAACAAGCTATGATTGGTAAATTAAAGCCTGTCTATATCGATGTAGTTTATGGTCATGCAGAAGTCTTAATGACATTTAAAGCAAGTAAAGTTGGAATTATTGCTGGTTCTAATGTTAGAGATGGTGTCATGAAAAGAGGCTCTAATGTAAAAATCTATAGAAATAAAGATATAGTATTTGAAGGAAGATTAACTTCCCTTAAAAGAGAAAAAGATGACGCAAGCGAAGTCAAAGAAGGCTTTGATTGTGGTATTGTCATCGATGGATATAAAGATGTCCAAGTTGGTGATATAATTGAATCATGGGGAAAGGAGGAAAAAACTAATTAATTATGGCAGATAAAAAATTAAGAATTCAAAACCTCATTTCTAAAAATCTTTCAGAAATCATCCACGATATGAAAGATGATATTACAAATTTAGCATCAATTAACCAAGTAGAAGTCAATCAAGACTTCTCTATTGCTAAAGTCTATGTAACTCATCTTCAACAAGAAAATATCGATCCATTAATTGAATTTTTGAATCACAATAAAGGACAAATTCGTTCTAAACTTGCAAAATCATTAGATATTTACAAGATTCCAGATATTCAATTTATAAAAGATGATTTATTTGACCAAGGACAAAAAATTGATAAAATTATCAATTCTTGGCATAAAGATAACTAATAATTTTAGACAATTAGAAGACATTGTATGTCTTCTTTTTTGTTTAATTAATTTATTTAATCTATAATATTAGTAATAAAAAGAAGGACTTTTATTATGAAAATATCTAAAGATGAATACAAAATAAAAAAAGAAGAATTAGATAATGAATACAAAAAAATACAAAATGAAAATAAACAAGCTAAGAAAGATTTAGACTATAAAATTAAAAAGGATAAAAGTGATTATCAGCAAAAATTATATGATTTAAAAAATCAAAATGACGATAGAACTATTTATCAAGAATATTCATCTTCATCTAATGATCAGAGTATGATGTTTTCTAATTTTGCTAACCCTGGAAAAAGAAAAGAATTAAACTTACCTAGATATACAAAAGGAGAAGAACTATTTAACGCTATTTCTCATATTATTGGAGCTTTTTTAGGCGTAATTGGCTTAATCCTTGGTTCTTATTATGGTTATATAAATAAAGGCTTAGAAGGACTAATATGTATGTTAGTATTTGGTATTACTACTATATTTTTATATACAATGTCAGCCATTTATCATTTCTTATTTGTCAATAAAGCTAAAAAAGTATTTCAAGTAATGGATCATTGCACCATATATGTATTAATAATGGGAACATATACTCCAATTTGTGTACTTAATCTTACAAATATATATCCATATAATTTAGTTTTATTAGGTGTAGTTTATTTATTAGCAATTATTGGAATAGTATTTAACGCTATCATGATGGATAAATTACCAGTAAAAATACTTTCTAATACCCTTTATTTAGTTATTGGTTGGTTAATTATATGCTTTTATCCATTCTTAGTAGAACAAATTCCTGTTAATGGCCTTATTTTAATAATTAGTGGTGGAGTAAGTTATACTCTAGGGGCTATTTTATATGGCATTGGGTCTAAAAAGAAATACTTCCATTGTATTTTCCACATCTTTGTTTTATTTGGTACTTTATTACAATATTTAGGAATTCTCCTTTATGGAATTATAGGTTTATAACCAAAATAAAAAATAGGTTTAACCCTATTTTCTATTTGACACTTATAATTAAACACCGCTTTATAGTGTTGAATTAATTAATTGATAATAGATATTAGTCGATAATATCTAATTCGGCGTTCAAGAATTCTTTTTCTTGAGCTAATTTGTTGTAAGAAGCAACCAAGTAACTTAAATACTTATCACTGCTATTTGTATCTTTGAGAGAGACAAATTTACCATACTTTTCAATCATTTGATCAATGATAAGATTCATCTTGCTATCTACTTCTTCCATTTGATTCATAATAAGTTCTTTATTTTCCATATTACCTAATCTCCTTTCAGACACTTATAATATACAACAAATTTTGATATAGTAAAGTACTTATTATCATGAAAATGCTTTCATTAATTTAATCATTTTTATTATAATTCACATTATCATTTTTTCTAAAAAGGCCTATAATTAAGCCTTTTTTAGATAAACATTATTAAAAATGCTTAGCAAACTAACTATATTGTCAAATTTTGAAAATGCTTTCATTATTATTTCATATTAATTTTATTTGACAATTTTTTAGTACTCTACTATTTTTCCTAATTATGTTAAAATAAATATGTATATGGAAATAGAAAATATAATCTTTGATTTTAATGGAACTATATTAGACGATCTTGATATTTGTTATAACTTATTAAATGAAATGCTCATATCTAAAAATCATAAGCCAGTTAGTTTAGATACTTACTTGCATATTTTTAATTTCCCTATTTATGACTATTATAAAAAAGCTGGTTTTAATTTTGAAAAAGAACCTATAGATGATTTTAAAGAACTATCTCAATATTTTTATGGTAAATATTATTCAAATTTTAACACTTTAAAAATATTTGATGATGTTTATGATTTTTTAAAAAATTATCATTCTAAATACAATTTATATATCTTATCAGCTACAAATAAGGCTGATCTAGATAGAATAATCGCTTCTTTAAATATTGATCAATACTTTAAAGATTTAATTGGAACTAGCGATATATATGGCAAAGCTAAATTAGATGTGGCTATATCTTATTTTAATAAAAACAAAATAGATTTTAATAAGACAATGTTTATTGGAGATACACTTCATGATAATGACATTGCAAAATATTTTAAAGCTAAATCAGTTTTAATAGCTAGAGGCCATCAAGCTAAAGACGTTTTAGAACAAGGCAATCCAGATTACTTATTAAATAATATGAATCAAGTAATCGAAATATTAAAGGAGGATAAATAATGCTTAATATAAATTTATTAACAAGTTCAGCAGAAGTAAGCGAAAAAGAAATTACAAGTGTAAGTGAATGGTTTAAATTATTATGGGAAGGAATAAAGTCTTTATTTGTAAGTGGAAATATTTCTTCTAATACAGTTACTAATTCTTTCTTAGGTAGATTAATAATCGCTATTATTGTATTTATTCCTTTATATATCATTATCAAAGTAATAATTTATTTACTAAAAAGACCAAATAAAAATAAGAAAAACGAAACCGCTAAATCTTTTGTAGCTTCTGCTATTAAAGGTTTATTATATTTAATTCTTGCAGTTATCATTTTATCAATATTAGGTATCCCACTTACTGGCTTATCTACTATTATTTCTTCAGCAGTTGTCGCTATTGGTTTATCTTTACAATCAGTTATTTCAAATTTTGCTTCAGGTATTATTATTATTTCTACAAAGAAATTTAAAAAAGGTGACTTTATTTCTTTAAATAATGGCCAAGCAGAAGGTGTAGTAGATGAAATTAAAGTACTTGAAACTAAATTATTAACTACTAACAATATTTCAGTAAGTGTTCCAAATTCAGATTTATTTACTGGAACAGTAACAAATTTTTCTGCTAATAAATTTAGAAGAATTGATTTTATTGCTTGCTGTGCTTATGGTAATGATGTTGACCAAGTTAAAAAAGTAATTCTATATTGTATTAAAAAACAACCTGGTGTAAATATCGATATGAAATACACTACATTTTTAAAAGAAATTGATGATTCAAACTTAAATTTTGCAGTTAGATGTTATGTTCCTACTTCAATATATTGGGATGTCTTATTCGCTTTACAAGAAAGTATATATAAAGAATTCTTAAGTAGAAACATCGCTATTAGTTACAATCAAATGGATGTTCATATTGATAATGATACTGAAAAAGCTGGCACAATTGATATGTCAAATATCACGCCAAAAGATTATTCAGAAAATCCTAATCCAGTCTCCCCTAACGCTTATGATGAAGAAGATCCTGATGATGTAATTTCTTCTTTACTATATTCATTTGATAAAAACATTTCTTCTTCTAAAACAAAGAAAACCAAAAAGCAAAATAAAGAATAAATTAATTAAAGAAAGCACTAATAATTTTCAGATAGTTATTAGTGCTTTTCATTTAAATATTTATAAATAATTCAATTTAGTATTAAATTTCTAGCTCTTCCATGTCTTTTATAAAAGCTAAACATTCTTTAAATCTTGGTAATTTAAATACTATAGATTTACTATTACTTTCAATAATTCCTTTTTTGTTCAAGACACTTTTATAATTGGATAATTGAGATTTAGATATAATCAAATTATTAATAATATATTCATTAGAATTATCTTCTAATGAAGCTAACAATATTTATTTTTCTTTAATAGTCAATTCACTATAAATAATTGAATATGCTCTTTCATATATTATTTCATCAAACTTTTGAATATTTTCTTTAGATAAAGAATAATCGCCACTTGTAAATAAAATATCACCTAATAACTGATATGCATAAGCATAACCAAGAGTAAATTTAGCTAATTTATTACTATCTTGATTACTTATATTAAATATATTTTTATACGAATTAGATATAGCCATCATATTTAATTCTTTTAAAAAAATCTTTGGAGCACGATATAAAAATGTTAAACTTTTTTCTTTAACAAAAGACACAACATTTTTATAAAATCCAGTCATTATTAAATAAACGCTGTATTTTTCGCGTAAAAGCTTTGAAACTCATGAGCAAAAACTCTTGTGTATTGATTAGAAGATATTTCATCTATTGTAATTAAGACTTTAATTTCTTTGCTATTTAGATATTCAAATTCTTTTTTAAGTAAAGAAGAAATATTTGTAATAGGAACATCACCTTTTAAAGTGAAACCAACACCCTTGAAAGAAAAATTAAATTCAGTCTTTACGAAAAGTTTTGTCATCTTGCATTCATCAATTATTTTACTAGCAAGCTGCTCTAATAAGTAATATTCTGGATTAAGGTCAATAACAATCCATTTAGCTTGATTTTTATAATATTCACCAATAGAAGTCATAGCTACAGTCTTACCATTTCCTCTAATATCAGAAATAATAAAAACTTCATTATTAGACAAATTTAAAGATAGTGAATTATATATTTCTTCTAATTCATTTTTTCTGGAGATAATTTCTTTAGGCTCTTTTCCAAAAGTAATATTAAATGGGTTCTTATTTATCATAATCATTCCCTTTTTAATCATGCAAAAG
>CAVHUN010000021.1:0-20226 GCA_963639175.1 uncultured Prevotella sp. | reverse complement strand
CAATATATCTTTTACATCTAAAAGAGTATCTAATTTAGAAACTTTTGAATTAGATGAAACAAATAAAGCTAAGTATGTTGCTGCAATTTGGGAAAGTGAATTGATTCCTTCAAATTATAAAAGATATAAAAATAATAGAACTTGTTTATATTCCTATCAAAAAACAAGACAAAAAACATTCGAATCGGGCTACATAGATGATTTATTTTTGTCTAAAGGGAAGAAGACAACTGATGAAGAATTTTTAGATTACATCATTTATGTGTGGGATGAGGAAATTATTAAACAAATAGCTAAAATTGCTGAAAAAACATATGAATCATTAAAAAAATTAAAACAAGAAGAAAATGTAAAAGAAGGTCAATTACAATTAGTATATGATGGTATAAATCTTATAATTAATATTTTTGTTGATGGTGTTAGTAAGCTTTTAACAATGGTATCAGTTGTCGAATATGTTAGCAAATTATTTCAATGTATTTTCTTAAATGGCTCATATGTTAGCATTAAAGAAGATACTGATTCAATATTTGAATATTTAACTGCTATTTCAATTTCAGCTAAAAATTATAATGATAAAGTGTTAGTTATTCCACATTTTTATAATTTAGAATATCAAAACGTTTGCTCGAACTCTAAAGCAAAAATTTATTATTACAATTTAATTAATAAGAATTATGTTGATGGAATGAAATATGAGTTTTTGTTTGATATAGATAGTATTAATGATATTCAAAACAAATACCAATTTTTTGGAGAAACAGCTAAATCTAAGACAGAGAATTATTATGGAAAAGTTATTCCATTTAAAACTCAAACAGATTTTAAAGAATATATTCAAAATGGGGATGATACAGAAATAGAAAATAAATATGGTGATTATCATTCTTATGACCAGGTTGATCAATATAACAATACAAATCATAAATTAACTTGTTCAATATGTGAAAATGTAAAATACGAAGAACATATTTATATATATAAAAACAATAAATATTATTGCGAAAAATGTGGATATGAAAAAGAATTAAATCATGATTCAATAAGCACATCTAATTACAATATATCTAATCAATATAATACTTCTGTTCTAAGTTCAACACTTAAGTCAAATTCTAACAATAATATTACTATTTCATATTTAAATTGTAAAAAGCAAGATGATTATATAGATTTGTATTCAAATAATAATGAAGCGTATATTGAATATAAATTTAGTGAAGAAGTTATAAAATTAGATTTAAAAGTTAGTTCTGTTGTTAATATTTTGAACAAATCAACTAAGAATGTAAGACTAAAATTTTATACAAAAGATCAAGATGGATGGCATTTTGCACTAGAAAAACAAATTACTAATTCTGGATGTTGGAATGAGGATTTAGCAGTAAATTTAGGATTTCCAAGCACTGAGGTTAAAATAAGTTTTACTACAGATGTGGAAATCGATGCTCATTTAAAAATAGGAAATATTAAGTTTGATAGTGTTAAAACACCACATGTTCATTCTTATACTTCATATTCTAAGTATAATTCTAAATATCATTTAGCAAATTGCGAATGTGGTGTATCTTTTAAGCAAGTTCATGCAGTTAAAAGTACATCTAAAAAATATGGTAATTGTGTATTATGTGGACAATTAGTTGATCTAGGAAGTGGCTTTGTAATTAACCCAGTAAATATTAAAACATATATTAGAAATGATGGTATTATCATTTTAAGTAGAGAAGACTATATTAAATTAAAAAGCAATCAAATAACTATAGAAGAAATTTATGAGGAATTAGGATTATGAAAAGAATAATTAAAAAATTAATAATACCTGCTTTTATAATAGGAAATATTTTGACGTCTTCAAATTCTAATATTTTAAATAATGATATTAATAAGTCTAATTCTAGAGTTAATTTAAAAGAAAACAATTATTCAAAGTCTAATTTTAAAAGTTCTTTATTTCACGATAGTATAAGTATTTCAAATTACAATATTTCAAATGAATATAATTTAGAAGCTTTAGAATCTAATATAAAATCAGATTCTAATCAAAATATTAAGATAAAATATCTTAATTGTTGCAAAGATGATGATAGTTTAAATCTTTATTCTAAAGATGAGATTGCATACATCAATTATCATTTTGATAAGGAAATAGTTAGTTTTGGATTAGAATTGTATTTGAATTTTGAAAAAAGCGAATCAAATACTTCAAGACATTATTTTTATAGCTTTTGTGTTGAACAAAGAACAAATAAAGGATGGAATTCTTTATTATGTGAATCCAAAACAATGTATTCAGGCAATTATTATGCTTTGTTATCTTTAAAATTAGATTCTCCAAGTAATGATATTAGAATCTCTTTAATTCACGATAAGAATATTGAAGATAAAATATTCATGAAAGTAAAAAATGTAAATTATACATATATTGATGACAATCATGTTCATTTGTTTGATACATATTATAGATGTAATTATAAATATCATATTGTAAAATGCGAATGTGGAAAATCAATTAAACAAGCTCATATAATTAAAAATTCTTCTTTAAAATATACTAATTGTATTGAATGTGGAGAATTAATTGATTTAATAAATCAAGATAAGGAATTTTATATTCTTAAATAGGGGGGGGATTTATGAAAGATTTTAAAATAATAATAAAGAGGATCTGTATGATTTTCTTATCTATTGCTAGTGTATTTATCCTTATTTATGTAATTCCTTATTATTGTATTTATGGAAAAAGATTATCTAAGTCATATCAATTAGAAAGTATTAAAAATAGAGAAATACATGTTAAAGAATATTCTTTAGAATCTACATATTCTATTCGTATATTTAATGAAGATAATCAAACTAGTAAATCTAATTTAGATATAACAGTATTTGTATGTATTGGAAATTCTTCAAGCTATTCAAATATGGGTATAGTTTATTTTAGTGCATATGAAAATTATGAAGATAAATCAACTTGTTTAATACAGGGAGATTATTCAATATTTGATTCAAATAAGGCAATGTATTTATCTAAAACAAATAGAAATACCATTGATTCAATTACTAGAGATGATTTTATTGATAATATATTAAAATTCGATTTAGATTATTCAAATGCGAGTTTTAAAAGTGTTACTGATGGTTATTTATTTTACGATCATATAAGTCCAGTTAAGTCGTTTATTGATTTTAAAAAAGATTACAAAACTGATTTATCATTTGGTTTATTAAACTTGAATTATAAAGTAAGCGATATTAGTGTATTTAAATATGATTCAATTGAAGATGGAGATGATCCATATAAAAACAATTATATGTTAAATATTGAAGCCATATCTGAAGATGGAAAAAGGATAGAAATTACTAATTTTTCTTCTATTTGTTCTGATTCAAGTATAAAAAGTTATATAGAAGAATCAAGATTTGATTTATTAAAACAGCTACTCTAGTTATTTGAAGTAGCTGTTTTGTTATCTTTATTATCTAATCTAGATAATGCTATTTTGTTAAAATGTATTAATAAAGGAATGTAGCAGATATCAACAATTACCCAGCTAATTGGATAAGCAGCAAATAACCAGAAAATTGTGTGGAAGAAAGGTAAATTAAATAATGTTAATAAGAAGATAATTCTTAATCCTGTACATCCAATAATAGTGACAATAGCAGGGGGAGTAGAAATATTCATTCCTCTTAAATAGTCTCCACATATAATCATTATTCCGTCAAATATACATGGCAGCATCATAATAAATAGTCTTTGTTGACCAGCTGCAATAGCATTAGCTCTATTTACACCTTGAGATTCACTTACAAATATTGAAAGTAAAGGAGAGCTTGCTAATGTATATACTAAAACAATTAATGCGCTAGCAATAGCGTTCCATATCATAGCAGTAATGAATAATTTCTTTATATTTTCTTTTTTATTAGCACCATAATTTTGACCAATAAATGTACATAAAGAAACACCAATAGCATCTTCAATAGCAAAAGCGAAGTTTTCAAGTTGAGTACTAGCTGAACTTCCAGAAACTATTTCATCTTGAGAAATAGCGACTCCATTAATTGAATAGTCAGATATAGAATATAAGCTAGATTGAATTAAGACATTAGGAATACAAAATGCTAAGCCTTGAATACCAGCAGGTAAGCCAATAAATAAGACATCTTTTAAGGCTTTAGAATTTATCTTTAATTTTCTAAATTCTAATTTTACAAAGCCCTTATTAAATTTTAAAAAGCAAATAGTAAGAACACAAGCTAGACCTTCTGACATAACTGTAGCCCAACCAACTCCACTAACATCCATGTTAGCATATTTTACTAAAATAATATCAAATGCGATGTTTATTACACCTGATAAAGCTAATACAATAAGTGGTTTTTTAGAATCACCTAAGGCTCTTAATATTTGAGAACCATAGTTATAAATCATTAAAAATGGTAAGCCCACAAAATATATTCTTAAATATTCAGAAGCTTTATCAATAATACTAGAAGGAGTATTCATCCAACCTAATAAGATTTTAGAAAAGAAAAAGCCAAATAATCCAACTATAATACCAAAAATTAAAGCTAATACAATTGAAGTATGTAAAGCATCTTCAGCCTTTTGTTTGTTATTAGCACCTTTAGCTTGGGAAATTGCAACATTAGCGCCAATAGACATGTTGACAAAGACAGTGACAATTAAATTAATTAAGGCAGTATTAGAACCAACAGCGGACATACTTAATGAGCCACCACCAAAAGTGGAAACTGTGTATAAATCCATTGTTGTATATAATAATTGTAAGATAGTAGTAAAAGCTAATGGTAAAGCAAATAAAGGGAACTTCCAAAATAAGTTTCCACTAGTTAGATCCATTTCAGAATGTTTTTGTGAGAATAAAGTAGGTTTTCTTAGGTGCATAAAAAATAGTTAAGTCTCCTTGTTAATTTTTCAAGCAATACTAGTCTAATTTTTTAAATATAAAATATCAAGAAATAAACGAAATTTTTAATATTGTTTAATTAAATTATTAGCTAATATGATATCTTATTAAGTGAATTAGGGGGAATATATGAAAATAAATAAAAAGATAGTCTTAACATTGATGCTTATATTTAGTCTTACTAGCTGTCAAGATAACATACCTAGTAATGCTATAGATCAAATATCATCAAGTCAGGTAGATGAAATATCTTCTTTTACAAGTAACAGCAGTTCATCTTTATCAATAAGTTCTAAATCATCTAGTTTAGATTCATCTTCTTTAATAAGTTCTTCTAGCATATCAAGTTCATCTTCATCAAGTGTTACATCTTATGAACCTATTTCAAATACGATTGATTATTATAACGATGTGGATTTAAATACAAAAGGATCCACATTAAAAACTGCTTTGTATAAAAAGATAAATAAACACACATCATTAGGGTATAGTGGAGTAACTAGTTCAATATATGCTAAAACAGATTTAAGAGAAGATGGTACTATATGGGATATATATTCTAATACTACTAAATTTGAATTATCAGATTTCAACAGTGGAAATTATAAACAAGAAGGTGATTTATTTAATAGAGAACACATAGTCCCTCAATCTTTATTTTCCCAACAAGAACCATTAAGATCAGATTTACATCATCTATTTCCAACTGATGGATATGTAAATAATAGAAGAAGTAATTATCCACATGCTAATGTAGATAAAAACAATATAAAATACGCATCTAATAATAATTTCACATTAGTAGGAGAATCAGCTACTAGTGGGGTAAGTGGGAATGTGTGTGAACCAAATGATGAATATAAAGGAGATATCGCCCGTACATATTTCTATTTTGTTACAGCATATCAAAATAAAGTTCCTAGTTTTAAATCCTTTGCAGCATTTTCAAATAATGAATTTCCTTCTTTAGCTAAATGGTCACTAAAACTTTATTTACAATGGTCTAAACAAGACCCAGTAAGTCAAAAAGAAATAGATAGAAACCAAGCTATTTATCAAATTCAAGGAAATAGAAATCCATTTATAGATTATCCTCAATTAGCTGAACAAATATGGTCAGACCTAATCTAAAAAGTAAATAAATTCCTAATCAAAAACCCAGCTTATTTAGTGTTTATAAACTGGGTCTTTTTAATTGATTTATTAATTAATCTTCATCATCTTCGTCTTCATTATTAACATTATTTGAAACTTTTTCTTTTTTAGCTTCTTGTAATGATAAGACATCTAATTTCCAATCTGGATGAGCTTGATTAATTCTAGGAATTAAATTATTTACAATATTTAATTCTTTTTCAACTCTAGGAGTAATAGGTAAGCTCTTAGCAGTTTTAATAAATGTTTTAATAGATTCTTGAGTAGATTCTAATGAATTTTCAATAAAGGCTGATACAAGAATATCAGATCTTAAACTTGAAATAGTCATATGATAATCTTCAGCATTTTTAACTTGTTTTTCTAATTTTGTAATTAAGTCATTAGCTTGTTTAGATCTTCCACTAGTTAAATATATGAAGATTTTTTGATATCCTGCTTCACATTTAACATATGAATTAGTGACAATTTCATATTCATCTAATTTATTTAAGATTTTTTCAGCCTCGTTAATCTTATTTTCATAAATAAGGTTATCTGCTAAATAAATTAATGTCCATGGTTTGAATTTTGAATGATCATATTCTTCAAATTCAACTGGTACTAATTCTTCATGATTTGTATCACAAGCTTTGTTATATAAATAGTTATTGAAAGCTAAGCAATTATCTTTAGAACTGGTTTTAATTAAATTGAACATATCGTTGTTATTTGCATATCCAATTGGTAATAATTCATAAATTACAACACTACTTGCAATAGCTAAACCATATTGAGTGATTAATTTAGCACTACTTGGGAAAATATCAGTAAATGTTAAGCCAAGTAATATTCCACCAACTACAACAAATGTTATTGTTCCACCTAATGATAATAAAGTAGGCTTTTTATCCAAAGTAGGATCTTTAGGAGCAAATAAGATGTGCATTTCTAATACTTTTCCAAATTCAAATGTTATTTTTGAACCTTTAGAAGTTAAATAAATACAAATGCCTAATGCTTCCATATATTTAACTTTGTAACCACTTATTAATCCAAAGATTACTTTTCCTAAGGTGTAAACAAATATTCCAAGAATTAAGCTAACTAAGACAAATAAAACTACATATCCAGCACCTAATCCAGCTTTTGTTTGTTGGAATGCATAAGCTATTCCAAATATTGCTAAGCCTAGAACAATAATTGCAACCCAAGATAAGTCTATATCGAATATTGATTTCTTTTTAGAAGAAGAAACAGACTCTCTAATTTGCTTAGATTGTTGATCTAGCATGTCATCTACATTAATTTTGTTATTTTGTTCATTATTTTCCATATATATACCTCTATGAAACTAGTAAGATTATATCACATAATAATCATTTTATTTAAAAATGATTAATTTAACTTTAATTGGTTAAGATAATATTCTTCTTCCTTTTTAGTAAATCCAAATTCAACCATATTTTTTTGAAGTGGTAAAGAATCTAAAAAGGCTTTAAATGCATCAATAGTAGGTTGAGGATCATTTGAATTAATATCAAACACAAACTTTCCGAAATGAACTATTTTATCTTTTAATACATCTTTATTAATTTGTAAGAATTCACCTAGTAAGAATCTTAAGCCTAATCCATGAGTTAAACTAGGCTTTACTCCTGACATTTGATGTTCTATCTTATGACAAATAAAGTTAGTGTTTTGTTTTCCAAAGCTAGTCCAGCCATTATGAGAAGTAGTAGAGCATATTAACATAGTTCTTCTTGCTTCAATATTATTAGGATCTTTTATTAAAATAGGTGCAATTAATACACATTGTTTTATTACGCTTAAGGCAAATTCATCGCATAATTCATATTTTAAAGAAGGAGAGAAATATCTTTCAAATGAATGAGAGATGATATCTACTAAACCAGCAAAGGTTTGGAAAGTGGGAACACTTAAAGTTAAATAAGGATCTAAAATTGAAAAGTCTGGTCTATTAAATTCAGAATTAAAACCACTCTTGAAATTAGTCTTATCTTCAGAAATAACACATGAATTTGACATTTCACTTCCTGCAGCTGCTAAAGTTAAAATTGTTCCTAGTGGTAATTTCTTTTTTGGAGTGACAATCTTTTTATTAAAATCAAGAGGATCCCCATCATAAAAATAAGACACACAAATATTTTTAGCTGTATCAATAACTGAACCACCACCAACTGCTAATATTAAATCTGGTTGATATTCTCTTATTAATGGTAAGTTTGTTCTAATAAATTCAACTTCAGGATTAGCTCTTACTCCTCCTATAGACTTAAATTCTATATCGTTCTCTTTTAAAGAATTAATTAATAAATCATAATTACCAGACTTTACTAAAGAGTGGCCTCCATAAATGATAAAAATCTTTTTATATCCTAAACTTTTAATAATGCTTCCTGCTTGTTTAATTCCATCTTCTTGGATAAATATTCTTGTAGGGCAATAATATGTATAAGGTACTAACATGTAAAAATCTCCTTTAATCCTTATTATTTTATAATAGCTAACTTATTAAGTATATAAATAATAATCTAAAAATAAGACAAATTAAATTGATAGTCTTAAAAATGTGTAAACAAAAATCTAGTGATGATTATATATCACCACTAGATTATGTAAGGAGGAAGCTTAATTATCATCATTTGATTTTGTGTTGCTAGTAATAGAATCAATAGCATCATCAATTGTTTTATCATCTTTAGAATTCAATTCTTTTTTAGGGAATTTAATTCTAATAATAAAGCTAAAGTAATAAAAGACTAATAAACTACAAAATGACATTGTTGTTATATAGAAGAAATAATATGGTTCTTTAGGATATAATGATGAATTGTTATTTAAAATAAAGTGTATATTATTGCAATATGCATACATAAAGAAACACCCAACTAAGAAAAATAGAACCTTTAAAAAGATAGTGAATTCAACAGAAAGCTTATTAATTATATTTCTTAATGAATTGGCTAAAAGTATACCAAAGAATAAGATTAATAAATTTACATAAATGCTATGTGCAAACAAATAACGACGAATATATAAATCCTCTCCATTTGACATAGTTAATGTGTTATATAAATAAATGTTAGTTATAATTAACGGAATAAGACATACAACATATATTAAGTATGTGTGTTGTCTTAAAAATGAAATTAATTTTTTCATAGTGGAACTCCATTTTATTTTTCAACAAATGTTGTACTACTTATAGTATCACCATTATTTTTGTTAAACCAACCACCGATATCAGTATTAACACTTATAAAAGGTGCTGAAGTAGAGAAATTTACTTGTGTAAAATCTAGTATTGAACCTTTTGTTTGGTGGCAATAATACCCTCCAAAGCTAGAGCGAATTACTGTTGAGCTTACTGGTGCAAAATATGCGCTAAGGGATAAAGAAAAGTTTGTATATGTTTCAATTAATAAAGATTCTTGATTACCATATTCAGAATATGGTTCAGTTTTTACATATTTATCAGTAGGTAAATTGTATTTAACTGTAAAATGATCTCCTATTGAATAAGAAGTGTCACTATTAGAATAACTATTTTGAGAAACTACAATTGTTTTTTCATATTCTTCATGTTGAGGTGAAGAAATAGAAGATTTGTAATCATAGTAATAATATTTATCGTATATTAACGAAGAATCAAATTTTGGTTTTTGACCTGTAGATGTATTCACATATTGCATTTGATTTTCACTGCCAAAATAGGTTCCTATCATATCAGTGAGCCTATCTTTTGGAGAAGATGACCATGTGACATTAACTCTTACATAATAATAACATGTTGAGACATTTTCAACGTTGTACCATGTTACATATGTTTCGATTTTTTCATTATCTTTTGAATTAGAAGAATAACCACTTTTATTAGAATTTTTAATTTGCTTAAGATTTTCACTTGAATTGTGATAATTTGTAGATTTTTTTACTGAAATAATATTCATTTTCGAAAAATCGTCTAGCTCATTTTGCGTAATGAAATTCATTTGTCTTTCACTAACACCAATTTTTAACATTTTATCAAAGTCTTTTTGATAAATTTTTACACCATTATCATTTATTAAGACTAATGGGTTGTTAGACATAGAGGAAGTTATACCTACTAAACTAACACAAGATACTAATAGAATTAATAATTTTGAGCTTTTCATATTAATAGCTCCTCCTTTAATTATATTATACCTTAATTATAGCAAAAAGCAAGCGCTTACATTAATCTGAGATGATAGTAACATATAAAGTTGCTTTAAAGTAAGTTTCTAAAATATAACCTTTCTTATAATTTCTTTAATAATTTTAAACTCAATAAATATTTCCTTCTATTTTTGAAAAAATCTATGCAAAAATTTAAAATAGTTAAAAAATACTATATTTTTATATGGTTTTAAGGTATTTTATTATTGTATACAAATTAAGTAGGAGTATAGATATGAAAAAAGTAAAAATGATGAAAAAATACGCTTGGTTAATAGCATCTATTGGAATTAACGCTAACTCTAAGCAAGATGTTATTATTTCTGCTCCAGTTGAAGCATATAAATTTGTCAGATATTTAACAATGGCTTTATATGCAAATAAAGCAAGAAGTGTAGAAGTAGAATATACAGATACAAATATTACAAAACAACAATTGATGAATTTACCTGTTAGTAAATTATCAAAAGTAGCACCTTGGATTGTAGAAAAGGAAAAATATAGAGTTGAAAATAATTATGTAAGAATCACTTTAGTTGGTGACGATCCTTGTGTTTATAAAAATGTCAATTCTTCAAAATTACAAGCAAGACAAAAAGCTTTAATTGAAAATTTACAAGTCTATAAGAAAGATTATCATAACAATAGATTAGCTTGGTGTATAGCTGCTGTTGCTACTCCTAGCTGGGCAAAAAGATTATTCCCAGAATTATCTCCTACTCAAGGAATGATTAAATTGTGGAATTTAATTTATCAAGCTTGCAGAATTAATGAAGATGATGATCCTGAATCTAATTGGGATGAACATGTTAAAACAATGCAAAAGCATGCGGATATTTTAAATGAATATCAATTTAAGAAATTACACTATACAAATTCTAAAGGTACTGATTTATATGTTGGATTAGTAAAAAATCATCTATGGCAATCAGCAAAAGCTATTCAAGGATTTAATAGTCAACCATTTATTCCAAATATTCCAACAGAAGAAGTTTTTACAATGCCAGATAGAAACGATGTTAATGGAGTAGTTTATTCTTCTAAACCATTATCGAATAATGGTGTTTTAATAGAAGATTTTATGATTGAATTTAAAGATGGTAAAGTAATCAATTATTCTGCAAAAGAAAATCAAGAACAATTAAAATCAATTATAGAATGTGATGAAGGAAGTCATCATCTAGGAGAAGCCGCTTTAGTTAGTTATCATTCTCCAATTTCTTTACAAAATGTCATTTATCAAGAAACATTATTTGATGAAAATGCTTCTTGCCATTTAGCTTTAGGTCAATCATTTGTAGAAAATATTGAAAATGGTCTTGAATTAAGTGAAGAACAACTATTAGAAAAAGGTGCAAATCAATCTAAAATGCACGTTGATTTTATGATTGGAACATCTGATTTAAATATAGATGGTATTAAAGAAGATGGAACAATTGTGCCTATATTTAGAAATGGCGATTTTGTTTTCTAATTTTAAAAGGGGATTAATATGAAAATTGCAATTGATATGGAAGGCTCTGATTATGGAGCAAAAAATTTTATTCTAGGAATAAAAGAATATTTAAAAGAAGACAATAAAACTCAATTTGTCTTATTTGGTAAAAAAGAAGACTTAGAAGAATTAAAAGATAATTCACAAATTGAAATTGTAGATTGTCAACAAATAGTGCCAATGGAAATAGATGCATTAAAGTTTTTAAGATTAAAAGAATCTTCAATGTATAAAGCAATTCAATCTGTTAAAAATGGAGAATGCCAAGGATTAGTAACTGCTGGTTCTACTGCAGGATTTTTAACTGGTTCAACTTTAATGCTAAAAAATGTAGAAGGAGTAAAAAGAGCTGGTTTTTGTTCTCCTTTTCCTACTGCTATTAAAGGAAATACTACTTGTATTTTAGATATAGGTGCTTCAAATATTAATACAACAGAAGACTTAGTTGGTTTTGCAAAATTAGGAAAGATTTATTCTAATTTAATATTAGGAAATAAAAATCCTAGTGTAAGTTTATTATCAAATGGTGTAGAAGAAGGTAAAGGCTTAGAAGAATCTAAACAAGCTTATAAGATATTAAAAGAAGATAAGTCTATCAATTTTATAGGTAATGTTGAAGCAAGAGAAGCTTTAGATGGAACTCATGATGTAATTGTTACTTCTGGATATCCAGGAAATATTTTCTTAAAGGCCACTGAGGGTTGTGCTTTAATGATGAATTCTATGATCAAAAAAGCTTTTAAAAGAAATATCATTTCTAAAATAGGATATCTATTTGCAAAAAAAGGCTTTAAAGAAATGAAAGAAACCATGGACTATAGAAAAACTGGTGGAGCTATATTACTTGGAATTAATGGTGTAGCAGTTAAAACCCATGGTAATTCTGATGCTAAATTCATATATTATTCAATTAAGCTTGCTAAAAAGATGATTGATGTAAATATAGTAGACGCAATTAAAAAAGAGTTTAATTAATTATGGCAAACGATATAAGAATTCTTTTAGATGAATTAAATATAGAATATAAAAACATAGAATTATATAAAGCGGCTTTTACCCACGTTTCATATAGAAATGAACATAAAAGCAATTGTTTTAGTGATTATGATAGACTTGAATTTATCGGTGATGCAGTCTTAGATTTATTAGTTGCTGATTTAGTATATAACCATTATCCAAAGATGAATTCAGGTGAATTATCTAAATGTAGATCTAGTTTAGTAATGGGGACTACATTATCAAAATTCGCCTCTCAATTAGGGTTTGAAAAATATGTTTTATTATCAAAAGGTGAACAAAAAAACGATCAAATTAATCCAAAGATATTAGAAGATATTTTTGAAGCTTTTATTGGAGCTTATTATTTAGATAATAGCAACGATTTTCAAAAAGTAAAAAAATTTGTCTTGTCATTTTTTGCAAATGTAGTTGAAAATTATCAAAAATTAGAAGAATTTGATTATAAATCTAAATTACAAGAAACATTACAAGCCTCAGGAAAAGGCGATATCAGTTATGTTGTGGTTTTAGAAGAAGGCAGTGCACAAAATAAACATTTTGAAATAGAAGTTAGATGTTCAGGAATCACTTTAGGAATTGGTCAAGGTTCTTCAAAGAAAAAAGCTGAACAAGATGCTGCTAAAAACGCATTAGAAAAGAAGGTGTAATTATGGGATTAATGAATTTTTTAAAAAACAAGTTTTCTAAGAAAAAAGAAAATGTAGAAAATGTAGAAGTTGAAAAAGAAGAAACAAAACAAATTGAAGAAAAAGAAGCTAGTAAAGAAGTAGAAGAAAAAGTTGAAGAAACTAATCAAGAAATAAAGCCTCAAATTTCAACATATGAAAAACAAGAGATTGGCTTAAAAAATAAAGATGATGAAACTAGAGCTTATGTTAGAGGACTTAGAAAATCTAACAAGGGTTTTATGTCTAAATTAAAGTCTTTAGTTAATGTTTTCCACAAAGTAAACGAAGAATATTTTGAAGAATTAGAACAAATATTAATTGAAGCAGATGTAGGAGTAGAATTATCATTAGATTTAATTGATAGAACTAAAAAGATTGCTAAAACTAATAAAATTGATGATCCTAAACAAATTAATGAATTGTTAATTGATGAAATGTTTGAAGGATATCAAAAAGAAGGTGAAACTTTAAAAAAGGATATTGAATTTTCTAAAGGTGAACCTACAGTATTATTAGTAGTTGGAGTAAATGGTGTTGGTAAAACTACCACTATTGCTAAATTAGCTAATAGATATAAAAAACAAGGTAAGAAAATATTATTAGTAGCTGGAGATACTTTTAGAGCTGGAGCAGTAGAACAATTAGTTGTTTGGTCTAATAGAATCGGTATTGATATTTTGACTGGAAAAGAAAATTCTGATCCATCTAGTTTATGCTATCAAGGCTTACAAAAAGCTAAACAAGAAAATTATGATTTAGTAATTGTTGATACAGCTGGTAGATTGCAAAATAAAGTTAATTTGATGAATGAATTATCAAAGATGAAAAGAGTCATGTCTAAAATTATTCCATCTGCACCTAATGAAACATTCTTAATTATTGATGCTAACACTGGTCAAAATGGTGTAGAACAAGCTAGAGTATTTAAAGAAGTTACTCCTATTACTGGTATTGTTATTACTAAAATGGATGGCACTTCTAAAGGTGGTATTATTTTAGCAATTAAAGATAAATTAGGAATTCCAGTTAGATTTATTGGCTTAGGTGAAGGCTTAGAAGACTTAAAAGAATTTGATTTAGATAGTTATTTATACGGATTATTAATTGGGGATGATATAGATGAATAACAACTATAGTATTACTAGATATTTGCTTGGTGTATTTTGCGCATGTATTTGTGGTAGTTTAATCTTGTTTGTTGGTCAACTATTCACTAGCAATTATTATTTGCTTTATTTAATAAGCGATATAGTAATTTCGTTTATGTTTGCAATTATAATGCTTCCTTATGATAAGTTGCATTTTTATAAATATTACTTATTTCACTATTATTTTTCCACTAATTTAGTTTGGTTAGTTGGTACAACATTACTGTTATGTTATGTGGGGTTAATGTAATGAACAATTTAGAAAAGAAGAATTATTACAATAGTTTATTAACATTGTATTCAAATCAATTAACTAAGTTTGAAAAAGAAGATATGTTAGATTATTACACCAATGATCTTTCTTTATCTGAAATTGCAAATAATAGAAATGTTTCACGTAATGCGATTTATTTATCAATTAGACAAGGTGAAAAGAAACTTGAAGAATTAGAAACTAGATTGTCTTTACTTTCAAAACTTAATAAAATAATAGATGAATTAGAAAACACCAATAAATTAGATGATATTTCTAATATAAAAGAAAATATTTCAAAAATAATAGAGGAGCTTAAAAATGGCATTTGAATCACTCTCAGAAAAATTACAAAGTATATTTAAAAAGGTCTCAGGACAAGCAAAATTAACTGAATCTAACATGGAAGACATGTTAAAAGAAATTAGAGTTGCTTTACTTGAAGCTGATGTCAATTACAAAGTAGTTAGAGACTTTGTAGAAGATGTAAAACAAAAGGCCTTAGGTGAAAAAGTATTAACTAAAGTTTCACCTTCACAAATGTTAGTAAAAATAGTTAATGATGAATTAGTAAGTTTACTTGGTGAAGGGGATAGTGAATTACATTTCCAATTAAATCAACCAACCAATATCATGTTAGTCGGTTTACAAGGTACAGGTAAAACAACATCTATTGGTAAATTAGCATATTTATTAAAGAATAAATACAACAAGAAAGTTTTACTTGTTGCAGGTGATATTTATCGTCCAGCTGCTATTGATCAATTAATCACATTAGCAAATCAAGTTGGAGTTGATGTAGTTGTAGATAGAACTGGTACAACCCCACCTGAAATTTGTAAACAAGCTTATTCAAAAGCATTAAAAGAAAGATATGATGTTGTCTTAATTGATACTGCTGGTAGATTGCAAATTAATCAAGAATTAATGGATGAATTAAAACAAATTCAAGCTAGTATACCTATTAAAGAAACACTTTTATTAGTTGATGCATTATCTGGTCAAGACGCTATCAATGTTGCAAATAGTTTCAATCAACAAGTTAAATTAACTGGCTTAATCATGTCTAAGCTAGACTCTGATGCAAGAGGCGGTGCTGCTTTATCTATTAAGAAGATGACAGGAGTACCAATTAAATTTGCTGGTGTTGGTGAAAAAGTCACTGATTTAGAAGTCTTCCATCCTGATAGAATGGCTAATAGAATTCTTGGTATGGGTGATGTTGTTTCTTTAGTTGAAAAAGCTCAAGAATCAATTGACCAAGAAAAGGCAATGAAGACTACTAAAAAGATCATGTCTGGTAATTTTGGACTTGATGATATGGTAGCTTTAATCCACCAAGTAAAGAAAATGGGACCTTTAGGTAAAATAGTTAAGATGTTACCTGGTATGCCCAAAATATCAGATGAACAAATCGCTAAAGGTGAAGGGGCAGAAAACTTAATGGAAGTTGTTGTTTCTTCTATGACAATAAATGAAAGAAAACACCCTGAAATTATTAAAGCAAGTAGAAAACAAAGAATTGCTGATGGTTGTGGTAAGTCTACTCAAGAAGTAAATAAGGTCTTAAAATCATATGAGCAAATGAAATTAGCAGTAAAGCAAATGTCACCTTATATGAAAAAAGTCATGGCACAACAACAAAATAATAAAGATATAAAATAAGCTTCTAGATTTTTCTAGAAGTTTATTTATTTTTGATAAATTTTTCGCCTTTAATAAGGGCTTGCTGTTCTTTTTTAGAAATAGTGTTATTTTCAATTTCTTCTAATCTTTTTAAATCTTGCTTTGATAAAGTGAGCTTATTAAATAAATCTGGTCTTAAGTTTTTAGTTAATCTTAATGATTCTCTTCTTCTAAAAATTGAAATTGCTTCATGATTTCCTGTAAATAAAATATCAGGAACTTTATCACCATTATAATCATAAGGGAAAGTGTATTGAGGATATTCTAAAGTGTTATCGTTAAATGATTCTTCTACAATAGAATCATGAGTAATTGCTCCATCAAGTAATCTAGTAACTGCATCTGAAATTGAAATAGCTGCTACTTCTCCTCCAGTAGTAATAAAATCACCTATAGAAACTAATTCATCAACATATTTATTGAATCTATAATCAGTTCCTTCATAATGACCACATACTATTATGATTTCTTCTTTTTTAGAAAGTTCTATAGCTTTTTCTTGGTTAAAAGTTTTTCCTAAAGGGGAAGTTAATAAAACATAAGATGAATCATTTTTAGTAGAATTTAAAGCATCTACAAGTGGTTGCATTTTCATTATTAATCCTGCTCCTCCACCAATAGGGCAATCATCTACTCTGTGATTTTTATCTTTTGTAAAGTCTCTTATATTTATTAATTCAAAAGAAATAACATTTTTAGAAATTGCTCTAGCAATTATAGAATTAGATAAAAAAGAAGTGAAATATTCAGGAAATAGCGTTAATATTTTGATTTTAAGCATTGTAAAAACAATCCACTCCTTGTTCAGTTAAATATATTTTCTTTTCTTGAGTTGAAATTAATGAATAAAATATCTTTTCAATAATTGGAATTAACTTGTTATTTTCACATACAAAATAATTTGAATTACCAATCTTTTGGAAATCAATAACTTTTGAAATTACATTATTAGAAGTATCTACTAAGTCAAAACCAATTATATCTTCTAAATAGACTATTGAATCATCTTCTAATTTTAATGCATATATATCTTTTTTAAGTATAGGTTCTAATTGATTGATATCATTAAATTCTTTTAATAATAAATTGCCTTGATTTGAATTGATATTTGAAAGTTTACTAACAGTGTATTCATTATCATTTATATACACTTTAGCCCCTTTTTTAAATCTTTGATCAATATTGTCAGTGGTAATGAATATTTTCATTTCACCTTTTAAACCATGTGGTTTAATTACATATCCAATTTTCTTTAAGTTTTCCATACTTAATTATTGTACATTAATTATGATAGATTAACAAATAAGATAATGAAAATGTTAACTAATAAGTTTTCTATTTCATTCTTTTATATTTAGAAATTAAAAAACTATAAGTTTCAACATGAATTTTTCATATTTTACTTATAGTTTCTATTTTGATTTTAATTATTTAGATTCATCCTCTTGGAATGATTCAAACTTAATATGAACTCTTTTTCTTTCATCTCTAGCTTTGACATTGACAATAGTTCTAATTGCATCAGCAACAGAACCGTGTCTACCAATTAATTTGCCTAACATGTTATTAGGGCAAGCAACTAAGAAGTGAATGTCTTTGGATGTTTCTAATTCTTGTTCAGAATCGAGTAATCTAATTAATAAAGCGTCAGGATTATCTACTAAAGGTTCAATACAAGCTTTAATTATATTTTGATAATCGTAGCTCATTGTAATTAGTTAGCTTTCTTGTTAGCTTTTTTTGTATCTAAATATTTCTTATAGATACCTTTTGAAACTAATAAAGCCTTAATTGTATCAGAAGGAGCAGCACCTTTTAATAACCAAGCAATAGCTTTTTCTTCATCGATAACAGCTGTTGAGAAATCCTTTTTAGGATCATAGTGACCGATTTGTTCGATGCAAGCACCATCTCTAGCGCTTCTAGAATCTGTAACAACGATTCTGTAGGTAGGTTCAAAGTGTCTACCGATTCTTGATAATCTAATTTTAACCATAAATATTAATTCTCCTTTTTTAAATTAACCTTTGATATAATACATTAATATTTTGCTGGTGTCAAGTATTTTTACTTTACAAACTGCCCTATAGATATTTTATAGTTTTTAATATTTGTAGTTAATGAATATTTATCTATATCTTTGATTTCGCTAGATGTAAATGAATCAATTGATTTTAAGCTCATTCTAAATTTTAGACCAGTTTGTTTGTAAGACATAAATGGATAAAAAATGGTATCCATTTCTAAATTTTGTAAAGATTTATATGAATTTGTATAGATTGCACTTAGATATCCATTAGATTCTTCATCTCTAATTCTGTAGTTTTCCTGAATATAAATTTGATTATCATTAATATAAGTAGTTGGAATTGGATAACTATAAAAATTAATTGCGTGTTCTAAATTATAAGCGCATTGATATGGTAATTGTATAATTGTAGGAATAGAAGATGGTATTAATTGATATAAAATTTTATCTTCGTTTTCTTCTTTGATATATGAATTACCTTCTTTAGAATTAAAAGTGTAGTTAGTAATTTGATTGGTATCAAAATTAATATATGTTAATGTTCCTATAGCGTCTTTAATAACAAATTCATGATTTTCATTTAACTCGATGCTAAATTTCATTTTTGTAGTTATATATGTTTTTATTTCGGTTAGCAAATCAGCTCCTATGCTAGTCAATGTTGAATTTAATTCGTAATATCCATTATTAACTAATGCATCATTAGTTAATTTTGAATCAAAATTTTTAACATCATTTGAAGAAGCTATATTTTTACTTGATAAAATATTGCTATTGTCATAGCAGCTTGTAAGTAAGATTAATAATGGTAGTATATAATATTTTGATTTCATAATTTTAGTCCTATTTTAATATTTTAAAATTACCAAGCATTAATATAATATGAATTTTCATAATAACTATTATCATTTAACGTATATGAAGATAAGTCTGGTATTTCGATATTTAGACTATCTAATTTTTTATAGTTATTTGTTTTTATAAATGTTATAGTATCAGCATTTTTATCAAAATTTGGTTTTACAGAATCAATATATATGGATGATAATTCTAAAAGTTGTGTAAAATCAGATGAATATTTAAAACTTACATCTGCAGTATAACACGTTGAACGAGTATAAAAACTTGGGTCGTTATATATATTTTTTGATGTCAAGTTATTACTAAAATGATATATGCTATTACTATAATATAAATCATAAGCAGGGTATTCTAATAAATAACTAAGAAATATAAAGGATATATGTATTCCTTTTCCAACTAAGTTTGTATAGTAGACCTTTTTTTCCGAATTATCTTTGTATTTTATATAATAAAAATATGTAGAGCCATCATAAGCGTAATACCCTTCTACTTTCATTCTAGAATCATCAGCCCAACTTGGTTGGAAAATATCATTTGTAGAATATGTTTCATGGAATATAAATCTAGGGCAGTTATAATCAACAGTATAACTATTATCATAACGTATGCTAGATTCAAGATTGATATATTCAACTTGATATTCAAAATCGTAATGATGAATATATTCACCCATATTTATTTCATCACAAGAACGATGTAGTTTATATAATCCATTAGGAAGATAATTATGGTAATTCTTAGTCTTTTCTAGAAATTCTTGTTTAACACTATCAT
>CAVHUN010000020.1:34112-49388 GCA_963639175.1 uncultured Prevotella sp. | reverse complement strand
TTAAAAGGACTGTTGTTCCACCTATTTTATATCTAGGTTTTTCAACAGCCCCTTTTTTCTTTTAAATTTATTCTTGAATTGTTAAATATGGTCAAAAAATCAATTATATTGAAAAAATAGGCAAATTGTGAGATAATATCATTGATGAAAAAATTGAATTTTGAAAAAAAAGCACTCTTTTTAGGTGTGATTATTAATCTTTATTCTGCTATAGTGGGATTTGTATTTTTCTATATAAGTAAATCCACTTCATTATTTTTAGACGGAATGATTTCAGCTATTTTATGCTTATCTACTATAATCTCAATATTTATAAGTTATTTTATTCATAAAGAAGATTCTAAAAAATATCCTTTAGGTAGTTACGCTATTGAAAATATGTTCTTATTGTTTAGAGCTTTATTAATGCTTGCTACTATTGTTTTTACTATTGTAGATGGTGGAATTACTATTTCTAATTTTATAAATGGCGAAACAATTAAACAGGTTAATACTGATGCTTTAATTTTGATATTGTATATGGGATTAATGACTTCTTCTTGTTTTGCTATTACTATTATTTATTCTTATTTTTTGAAAAAATTAAAACAAAATAATGAAGATTCTAAAATTGTTTCTTTAGAAATTAAGGCTAGTATTTATGATGGATTAGTTACTGTTTTTGCAGTTTCTAGCTTACTTATATTTTCTAATGTTAGCTTTTTAGAATCGATTAAGCCAATTGGTGATGCAATTACTGTTATTATTTTATCTGTTGTTTATTTAGTTACTCCTATTAAGGAAATAATTAGACAAATAAAAGTGTTAACAGATAAAAGAAGAGATCAAGATAAAGAAAAAGAATTGATGAATAAATTAAAAAAGGAATTCAAAGAATTTAATTATTATGATCTTTATTATTCTTATTCAGGTGATATATGTTCAATATATGTATGTTTAATGCCTAAAAGCGATATGAATGTAGATACAATAAATAAGAAATTTAATTACATATCTTCTTATTTGTATGAGGAAATTCCTTCAAGTAAAGTTTTCTTAATTTTAACTGATAAAATGTTACATATGATATAAACCTAAAGTGTTATACTTTAGTGTATATGGCAAAACTTTTATATCAAGGACATTCCTCTATAAGAATTATCTTAAATAATAACAAAGTGATTTATATTGATCCATTTGCAGGAAATGGATATGAATTATCTCCTGATTTTATTTTGATAAGTCATGAACATTTTGATCACAATAATTTAAGCTTGTTAAAAATTAATAAAGGCTGCGCTATTGTTAGGGCAAGAGATTGTATCAGTAAAGATTTAAGATATAAAACTTACGCTAATGATTATTTAAAAGTTATTTCTACTCCTAGTGAAAATATAAATCACAACATAAAAGAATGTGTTGGATTTATATTAGAATTTGAAAATAAAAAGATATATTTTGCAGGAGATACCTCTTATTTACCATTTATGAAAGATGAACTTTCAAAGATAAATTTAGATTACGCATTTTTGCCAATAGATGGTATTTATAATATGGACTATAAAGAAGCAAGCATATGCGCAAATGTAATTAAGCCTAGATTTGCAGTGCCTATTTCTACTCAACCAGGATGTTTATTTTCACTTACAAAAGCTGAACAATTTAATTATGAACACAGATTAATCTTACAACCAGGTGAAGAAATAGAGTTATAGGATAAGTTGTACAGATTTATAAAAAAGAATAATAAGCTATTAATAAATAAAGCTAGCTTTTAAAGTAGGATTTGAATAATTATGAAATTATTAAATAATTCAATTAATGGTATAAATTTAAAATATTTGAAATCTATCATAGGAAATACTATTATTTCTTATTCTACTTCTAAACCATTTGATTTAGATGACGATGTATTTGGTAGAGTTGGTTTAGTTTGTTCAAATGGAGTATTTATCTTAGATAATCGCGTTGACTGGTTAGATGATTAGTTTTGTTCACCTGATTATATTCCACATATGATATTTAATAAGGTTGATAATAAGGAAGAATTTCATACTTACGCTGGTTTCTCAATTGATACTTTTCAAAATAATTTAGTGAATGAATTGGTTAAAGATATTATTCTTATTCACGATGAAATAGTAGTTTATAAAGATGGTGTTCAATATGAAAATATAGTTAGTACAGAAGGTATTATTTTTGTTACTGACAAAAATCAATATGCTTTTTATAAAGATAATGCATCATTTGATGAATTTATTGATGAATTTAAAGGCGATGGTGTTTTATCTAAACTTGTTAGTTTACAAAAACACTGGGAAGTATTTGCTAAACCATATGATGGTGAATGTACAAGAAGTTATATTTATTTAGCAAGTGGAGAAAAGAAATTTGTTGATAAAGTTAAAATTATTGGTAAAGTTTATAACGATTAATTAAGTCTAAATATAATAGTTTATTCGTTAATAATGCGATTAAAAGATTTTTGACATAGTCTTATTTAACTAAAATAATAATTTTGAAAGCGTTTTAATTTTAAATGATTAATAGTATAATAAAATTGTTTAAAAGGATTAATCATGCAATTTAAATTAATGTATCCAGGTTTTAAATCAAAAGCATTGACATTAAGTTATGATGATGGAGTCATTCAAGATGTTAAATTAATTGAAATATTGAATAAATATTCTATTAAGGCAACTTTTAATTTAAATAGTGGACTTCAAGGTGAAGAAAAATTTAGAGATGGCAAGTTTACTAAAAATATAGATTGCCATAGAATTAATTTTAAAGATTATCCTCATTTATATGATAGTTTTGAAATAGCTAGCCACAGTTTAACTCATCCATTTTTAGAGACATTATCTTTTAAAGAACAGGAAAATCAAATAAAAGAAGATGTTGATAATTTAGAAAAGATATTTTCTAAAAAAGTCTCTGGAATGGCTTATCCATATGGAACTTATAATAAAGATACTTTAGATGTGTTAACTAAATTAGATATTAAGTATTCTAGAACCACAAAATCGACTTATAAATTTAATAGACCATATAATTTCTTATTGTGGAATCCTACTATTCATCATAGAGATTCTCTTTTATTTGATACTTTAGATGAATTTTTAAAAACAAATGAAGAATTAGGACTATTTTATTTATGGGGACATGCTTATGAATTTGCTTTAGATGATAATTTTTCTTTAATAGAAGAATTCTCTAAAAAAGTTTATAAGAATGAAGATATATATTTAGCGACTAACATTGAAATATATGATTATATAAAAGCTGTGGAGATGGTTTATTATAAAAAAAGAGAAAAAGGATATTTTATAAATCCATCTTCAAAAGAAGTATATTTAATTACCCAAAAGGGAACAAAGTTAGTTTTACATCCATTAGAAAGGTTGGAATATTATGAATAACGTAAAAGCAAAAGACAAAATCGTATCACTTGGAGAAATTATGTTAAGACTTACTCCTCCTGATTACACAAGAATTGAACATGCTAATTCTTATTTAGCAAATTATGGTGGAGGAGAAGCTAATGTTATTGTTTCTTTATCTCATTTAGGACATAACTGCTATTTTATTACTAGATTACCGCCTAACCAATTAGGTGATGGTGCTATTGAACATTTATTAAGCCATGGTGTTAAAACAGATTACATAGTTAGAGGCTCATCTACTATGGGTATTTATTTCCTTGAATCTGGCTTTGGTGGAAGACCTGGTAGAGTAATTTATAATAGAAGACACTCAGCCTTTACAAGAATTATTCCTGAAGAATTAGATTTAGATGAAATTTTCCATGATGCTACTTGGTTCCATATTTCTGGTATTACTTTAGCTTTAGGCGAAAAAGCAAGAACAGTCGCATTAGAATGTTTAAAATATTGTAAAAAATACAATGTTAAAGTCTCATTTGATTTTAACTATAGAGCAAAATTATGGACAGTTGAAGAAGCTCAAAAAGTCTATCCTCAAGTTATGCCATATGTTAATGTTGTCTTTGCTTCACCATTTGATTTCAAACAAATATTACAAATCGGTCAAGATTTAAATGATGATGATTTAATGAGATTAGCAATTAAGACATATAACTTAGATTGGGTATTTGGTAAAACAAGAAAGATTTTCTCTTCTACTGAAAATGCTATGAGAGCTTATGTGTATTGTGCTAATGGTGGATATTATTGCACAGACGAATTTACCTTCCAAATCTTTGATAGAATTGGTGCAGGTGATGCTTTTGCAAGTGGTGTAATTCACGGTTTAATTTCTAGACCTAATGATTCTAGATTTGCTGCAAACTTTGGTATTGTTAATTCAATTTTAAAACAAACAATCTTTGGAGATGTTTCAACTTTCTCAGAAGAAGAAATCTTAGACTATATGGAAACTCAAGGAAAAGTTGAGGTAAAAAGATAATGAAAATATTAGGAATGGGTGATTCATTAATGCAATTTAATGACTATTCAACATTTCCACAAACTGGTTGGTTTCAAGAACTTATCCGTTATGTTAAAGATCCAATCAATACTAAATTGTGTGATTTTGCTTTGAATGGTCGTTCTACTAAATCTTTTATTGATGAAGGCCAATATCAAAAGGTATTAGATAATATTGAAAAAGGTGATTTTGTTTTAATTAGCTTTGGACATAACGATGAAAAAAGCCAAGATCCTACTAGATTTTGTCCTCCTTTTGGGGCTTATCAAGAAAACTTAGAAAGATTTTATAAAGAAATCACTTCTTTAGGTGCTACTCCTATTTTCTTATCATCAATTGAAAGAATGAAATATGATGAAAATGGAGTCTTGATGCATACCCATGGTGACTATATAAAGGCTATGGAAGAATTGTGTAAAAAATTAAATGCCATTTATATAGATTTAAATAAGCTTTCTTATGATTGTTATAGTAAACATAATTTCACTGAAAACAGAAAATTTATTATGACATTAAAAGAAAATGAATATGAAAATTATCCTGAGGGTAAAGATGATACTACTCATCTTACATATATAGGTGCAATTAACATTTGTAACTTAGTTGTTCCAAAATTGAAGGAGATTGATATATTAGGTGAATTATTTAAATAAATACTTGTGCCTTAAGCACAAATAAAATGTGTTAATTTAATGTAATATTTTAAATAGAGGAAAGAGGAGATTATATGGGATTAGAATTTAAAAACATTACTAAAATCTATGACAATGGATTCCAAGCTGTAACAGATTTTAACCTTTCCATCAAAGATAAAGAATTTATTATCTTTGTTGGTCCTTCTGGATGTGGTAAATCTACTACATTAAGAATGATTGCTGGTCTAGAAACAATCACAAAAGGTATTTTTAGTATCGATGGTAAAGTGGTTAACGATTTATCACCTAAAGATAGAGGCATTGCAATGGTTTTCCAATCATATGCTTTGTATCCACATTTAACTGTTTATGAAAACATGGCCTTTGGTCTTGAACTTGCTGGCTTTGATGAAGATGCTATCGATAAGAGAGTTAAAGAAGCTGCTGATATTTTAGGATTAAACGATTACTTAGATAGAAAACCTAGAGCTTTATCTGGTGGTCAAAGACAAAGAGTTGCTTTAGGTAGAGCTATTATTAGACATGCTAAGATCTTCTTAATGGATGAACCTTTATCAAATCTTGATGCTAAACAAAGAGTTTCAATGCGTTCTGAATTAATTAAGATTCACCGTAAAGTAGGAGCAACAACAATTTATGTTACTCACGACCAAATTGAAGCTATGACAATGGCTGATAGAATTGTTGTTATGAACTTAGGAAGAATTCAACAAGTTGGTACACCAAAAGAATTATATTTCCATCCACAAAACTTATTCGTTGCTGGATTTATTGGTGACCCTCCGATGAACTTTGTCAACGGTCATTTAGATGGTAAAACCTTTGTCTCAAGTGATGATGTCCTTAAATTAGATGTCTCTAATCAAGGAGAAGATTATTTGCCTAAATTAGCTGATAAGGTTTTAGTATTTGCCTTTAGACCTGAACATGTAAAATATACAATTGATGGTAAAGATGCAAAAGATTACTATAAGATTGAAGGTGAAGTTGAAGTTAGCGAAATGTTAGGCGATATTCAAAACGTCTATGTTAACATTGGTAATGCTAAGGCTGTTTTAAAAGCCACACCTTTAGATAAATTTGAAATTGGCTCAAAAGTCACTTTCTATGTTGAAAAACACGATGTGAGATTCTTTGATGCTGATACTGAAAATGTTATTACAAATCAAGCTTTAGAATATGATGAAGATAAAGCCTCTTCAAAACCTAGTGAATCTAAAGCAAAAACAACTAAGTCAAAAACTGCTAGTAAGAAAGTTGAAGATAAGTAGTAAATAATGTCAAATAATGTTACTTCAGTATCTAAGAAAGAATTAGATAGAAGAAACTATATATTGACAGGAAATATTTGGAAAGTTGTTTTTACAATCAGCTTTCCTTTATTTTTATACTCATTGTTTCAATATCTGTATTCTTTTGTAGATGTTTTATTAGCAAATCAAATTTCAAAAGAAGCTAGTGATGTTGTCTCTATGATTTCTCAATTCACCACAATGGTGCAATCAATTGGCGATGGTTTAGCAGCTGGTGGAGCTATATTAATCGCTAGGGAAATCGGTAAAAATAATTATAAAAAAGCCAAGAGTTTATCAAGTACAATCTTCTTATATGTCTTTATTATCACTATATTGACAAACTTGATATTTATCCCGTTTGCTAAATCTATTATGAGATTTAATGGGTTAACTAGTGAACTTGCTGATGTTGGTTATAATTATTTTATTATTAATATATTGAATTCAAGTATCGTTATTATTAATAGCGTGTTTATTGGATTACAAAAAGCTAAAGGTTCTACTAAGAGTATTTCAATATTCAATATTATGATTGTCTTAATTAAAATTGGACTTTCATACTTATTCGTATATGGATTTAACTTAAAAGATACTACTTATATTGCTTTAGCTACTTTATGTGCTAATTTGACTTTGTTCTTTATTATGATTTTCGGATATTTAATTAGAAAATCATATTTGTTCCACTTTTCATTCAAAAACATTGATTTTGGATTTAAAACTGGTAAGAAAGTAACTCTTATATCATTTCCAATATTCTTGGGTAAGTTTGTATTTAGCTTTGGTAAATCAATTATAAATACAATGACTTTAAATAAATATCCTACTCAAGGGGTAGTTGGGGCATTAGGAGTTTCAAATTCTATTGGTGGAATGGGAACAAAGGCTATGTCAGCTATTGAAGATTCAACTTCAAGTATTATTTCTCAAAATATTGGTAATGCCAATTATAAAAGAGCCTTACAAACTTTCTATGTTGGATTACTTTACAATGTTATATTAGGAGTAGTAGCAGTTATCTTATTGACTGTATTTAACGATCAAATTGTCAGTTTCTACACTCAAAATATGACTGATCCTGAACAAAGAAGAATAAGAGAACAAATGATTTCTGAAATATTCTTCTATGAAAAGATGGGAATTATTACTTTAGGTATTAATTCAGCTGTATTAGGCTTGTTATATGGATTTGGATACACAAAACTATCTATGATCATTAATTTGATGAGAGTATTTGTGTTTAGAGTTCCTTCTTTATATTTCATGTTTAATATCTTACCTAATTGGGGAGTTGACTTTGGTTGGAAATCAGTTGGTATTGCTATGGGCTTTTCAAATGTTATGATTGGAGTTGTAGCAATTACTGTAGCTATAGTTATTGTACTAAGAATCAAAAAGCGAGAAGAAAGAAGAAAGGAATTAGAAAGCATGATTGATCAAAACAAGAAAGATAAAGTAGAAAAGTTCATTAAAAATTATTTATCTTCATTTACTTTCTATAAAGAAGCTAAAAACATCAAGTGGTGTTATGAAGATGG
Organism: uncultured Prevotella sp.; assembly: GCA_963639175.1. Classification (GTDB taxonomy): domain Bacteria; phylum Bacillota_I; class Bacilli_A; order RFN20; family CAG-288; genus Scatoplasma. The sequence goes on along the minus strand of CAVHUN010000020.1, from coordinate 41,471 downwards.
TATTGTTTTAAATGGTGCAATTCAACTTTATAAAACTACAAAAGATAAATTCTATTTAGATTTTGTCTTAGATCACTTTAATAAGTGCATTGATGAAGATGGAAATATATTGACTTATTCTCCTGAAGAGAAAAATATCGATAATATTCAAGAAGGCATGGCTTTATATTTAGTCAATCAAATTAAGCATGAAGATAAGTTTGATAAAGCGTTAAAATCATTAGAATATCAACTTACAATTATGCCTAGAACTAAATCTGGTTCATTCTGGCATAAAGATATTTATCCAAATCAAATTTGGTTAGATGGTTTATATATGGGAATGCCATTTTATGCAAGTATTACTACTAGAGATCATTCCTTAAAACAAAAAGATGATATTTTAAATCAATTCAAGAATGTCGAAACTTATAACTATGATCCTTCCATTAATTCATTTATGCATTGTTATGATGAAACAAAGTCAATGCAATGGGCTAATAAGGAAACTGGTAGATCTCCTAATGTTTGGTTAAGATCTGTTGGTTGGTTAGGTATGGCTAGTGCAGATGTTTATGAAATATTTAATGATGGTGGTTTTGGAATATTTAGTCACTATTTTGAAGGTTTCTTATCTAAGGTATTAAAAAGTGTTGAACCTTTAGAAGATCCTGAAACTCATTTATTCTACGATTTACCTTTATTACCTAAACAAGAAGGTAACTATTTAGAAACTAGTGGTTCTTTAATGATTTCATATGCATATTTAAAGGGTGCTAGATTAAAAATGATCGATAAAGATAGCACAATTAAAGGTACTACTATATTAGAAAGCGTTATTGATAATTATTTAAGCGAAGCTGAACTTAAAAATGTTTGCAAGGTTTCTGGATTAGATAATAAGAAAAGAAACGGAAGTGTTGAATATTATCTTTCAGAAGAAGTTTGCTGTAACGATTCAAAAGGTGTTGCACCTTTAATGATGGCTTATAGTGAATATCTAAAGGCTTGTAAATAAAAAAGTTAGCTAGCTAAGTATTTAAGTGATATACTATTTTTGTAAATAGTAATTTACATGAAAGGAATTATAAAAAATTAATTATGTCAGAACAATTACCTATTTTAAATTCAAAATTACATGAAAAGAAAGAAGCTCCTATTAGAGTTTTACAATTTGGTGAAGGAAACTTCTTAAGAGCATTTATTGATTGGATGATCCAACAATTAAACGATAGAACAGACTATAAAGGTCATGTTTGTGTAGTTCAACCTTTACCTAGTGGTAGAGTCAAAGAATTAGCAGTTCAAGATGGTCTTTATACAGTTATTTTACAAGGTATTAACGAAGAAGGAAAAGCTGTTAAAACTCACCAAGTTATCGATGTTTTAGATGATTTTGTTAATCCATATACCGAATATGAAAATTATTTAAAATATGGTGAATCAAAAGATTTACAAGTTATTATTTCTAATACAACAGAAGCTGGTATAGCTTTTGATGAAGCTGATTTAACAAACGATTTAGCTCATGTTGCTCCTAGCTCATATCCTGGTAAGTTATATGCCTTACTTGAAAGAAGATATCAAGTTTTAGGAAAAGATGGCGAAATTGCTATTATGCCTTGCGAATTAATCGATGATAACGGCGATAAATTAAAAGAAGTCTTATTAAAGATTGCTCATGGTAGAAAAGCAAGTGAAGGCTTTGTTGATTTTATTGAACATACTTGCCATTTCACTTCTTCTTTAGTTGATAGAATCGTTCCAGGATTCCCAAGAGATGAATTTGATACTTTATGTAAAGAATATGGTTATGTTGATAACAACATGGTCAAAGGTGAATATTTCAACTTATTAGTTTATAGAAAAGAAGATTTCTGCGAAAAGGTCTTCCCACTTCATAAGATTGGTGAACCAGTCCATTGTATTTATGCTGATGATGTTCACCCATATAAACAAAGAAAAGTTAGATGCTTAAATGGTACTCACTCTTCTTTAGTTCCTGTTGCTTATTTAGCTGGTTTTAATGAAGTTAGAGAATCGTTAGAAGATAGTGTCATCAATGAATTCATCACTCATGAATTATTTGAAGAAATTGTTCCTACAGTTAAAGTTAAAGATGTTGAACAATTTGCAAAAGACGTCTTCAAAAGATTCTTAAATCCATATGTTCACCATCAATTAATGTCTATCGCTTTAAATTCAATTCCTAAGTTTAAAGAAAGAGATTTACCTACAATCTTAGATTCTAAAAAGGCTAAAGGTGAATATCCTAAACACTTAATGTTTGCCTTAGCAAGCTTAATTAGATTCTATAAAGGTTATAGATTTGTAAATGGTGTTAAAGAAGATATTAAATTAGCAGATTCAGCTGAAAATATCGCTTTCTTTAAAGATAGTTGGGCAAAATTTGATGAAAGCAAAGATGTTAAAGCTTTAGCTCATACAGTTTTATCTAATACAAGCTTATGGGATCAAGATTTAACTAAATTAGCTGGATTTGAAGAAGTTATTGTTAAAGACTTAGAATTAATTTTATCCTCTGATGATTTCTACGCAATTGTCAAAGGCTTTGATAAATAATTATGAAAGACGCTATTTTAATTAACAAAAACGATGATGTCTATATCGCATTACACGATCTTAAAAAAGGTGATGTAATTGATGAAGGCATCATCTTAAATGAAGATATTAAACAAGCTCATAAGATTGCTAGATATGACTTAAAAAAGGGTCATAAAGTAATTAAATATGGTGAAGTTATTGGTGAATTAACTCAAGATGTAAAAAAAGGAAGTTGGATTCATTCTCATAACATGGTCACTACATTAAATGAATCTCCTAGTTATTCTTATCATAAGAATCTTCCTGAAAATGAAAAAGCTTCTACAAAGACTTTTAAAGGTTATGTAAGAAAAGATGGAAGAGTTGGTATTAGAAACGACCTTTATATTATTCCTACAGTTGGATGTGTTAACTCTATAGTTAACGAAATTAAAATGAAGTTCATTTTAAAACACCCTGAAATGGAACATGCTGTTAAAGTTTCTCCTCATCCTTATGGATGTTCTCAATTAGGCGATGACTTTGATATCACTAGATTAATTTTACAAGGTATAGCTTGTAACCCTAATGCTGGTGGAGTATTAGTTGTTGGCTTAGGTTGTGAAAATAACAGATTAAAAGATTTCATGGATTCAATGCCTGAACATGATGAATCTAGAGTTATTGCTTATCAAGCTCAAGATGTCAATAACGAAGTCAGTTATGGTGTAGAACAATTAGAAAAATTATATTCAATTTCTAAAAATGATGTTAGAGTTGAATGTGGTCTTGATAAATTAGTCTTAGGCTTGAAATGCGGTGGTTCAGATGGTTTTTCTGGAATTACTGCTAACCCATTATTAGGTAGAGTTTCTGAAATTGTCGGTTCAAGTGGTGGTAAAGTTTTATTAACTGAAGTTCCTGAAATGTTTGGAGCTGAACAATTGTTAATGAATAGAGCTAAAGATGAAACTGAATTCAAGAAAATCGTCGCTTTAATTGAAAATTTCAAAGCTTATTATGCTAGAAATAACCAAGTTTGTTATGAAAACCCATCACCTGGAAATAAAGATGGTGGAATCACAACATTAGAAGAAAAATCCTTAGGTTGTATTCAAAAAGCTGGTCATATGGAAGTCCATGATACTTTAGATTATGGTGATAGAGTTAAAGTAAATGGTTTATCTTTAGTAAATGGTCCTGGTAATGATATTGTTGCTGGTACTAATGTTGCTGCTAGTGGTGCTACTATATTGTGCTTTACTACTGGTAGAGGTACTCCTTATGGTTCAATTATTCCTACAGTTAAGATTGCTACAAATCACAAATTAGCAAACTTCAAACCTGATTGGATTGATTTTGATTCACAAGTTGTCTTTGAAGAAGGCTTTGAAAAGGCTGCTGAACAATTATTAGATTATATCTTAGATGTCTGTTCAGGTAAGCTTACAAAGGCTGATGAAAACGGCAATTGTCAAATAGCTATATTTAAACAAGGTGTTACTTTATAAAGGAGGTAAGAAAAGTAATATGAGTGAATTTTTAGGAAAAGATTTCTTATTAACAACTGAAGTTAGTAAGCAATTGTATTTCGAACACGCTTCAAAGATGCCAATTTTTGATTTCCATTGTCATCTTGTTCCAGAACAAATTTATAAAGATTATAAATTTAAGAACATCACTGAAGCATGGTTAGGTGCTAATCATTATGGTGATCATTACAAATGGAGATTACTTAGAGAATTTGGTGTCCCAGAAGAATACATTACTGGTGATAAAGATGATAGAGAAAGATTCAACAAATTCGCTGAAGTAATGCCTTATATGGTAGGTAATCCAATTTATATTTGGACTCACTTCGAATTACAAAAATATTTTGGAATTACAAAAGCATTATCTCCAGAAACAGCTGATGAAATTTGGAATACCTGTAATGAAAAATTAAAGACATTAACAGCTAGAGAAATGATGTATTTAAATAATGTCGAAACTGTTTATACAACTGATGATCCTGTTGATGATTTACATTATCATGAATTAATGGCTCAAGATAAGACATTAAAAGTTCACGTTTTCCCAGCTTGGAGACCTGATAAAGCTTTAAATGTTGAAAGAGATACATTTATCCCTTGGATTAATAAATTAGAAGAAGTTTTAAATAGAAAACTTCCTAGCTTACAAGATTTATTAGATGGTCTTGATGAAAGATTAAAGTTCTTTGTTGATCATGGATGCTGTGCTACTGATCACGCTTTAGATATAGTATGTTATAAAAAAGGTGCTACTTATGAACAAGCTAACCAAGTTTATTTAAAAGGTTTAAAAGGTGAAGTCATCACTGATGAAGATCAAGATATCTACAAAGGTTTCTTAATGGCTCATTTAGGTAGACAATATCATAAATATAACTTAGTTCAAGAAATTCATATTGGTGCTTTAAGAAATAACTCTTCAAGAATGTATAAGCAATTAGGTGCTGATACTGGTTATGATGCAGTTTTAGATGCTCCAGTTAGCGTTAGATTATCTCAATTATTAGATGATTTAGATTCTACAAACGAATTACCTAAGACAATCTTATTCACATTAAATAGCTCCGATTATCCTGCTTTAGTTAACTTAAAGAACTGCTTCCAAGGTGGAATGAAAGGTAAGATTCAGCTTGGTACAGCTTGGTGGTTTGAAGATCATATCGATGGTATGAGAAAACAAATCTCTTTCTTAAATAACGGTGGTTTATTAAGCTGCTTTGTTGGTATGTTAACAGATTCAAGATCTTTCTTATCTTATCCAAGACACGATTTATTTAGAAGAATCTTATGCGGATATATTGGTGAATTAGTTGAAAAAGGTATGTATCCTTCTTCAAAAGAAGATATTGATCGTTTAGGTCAAATTGTTGAAGATATTTCATTTAATAACGCTAAGAAATATTTCACTAGATAATTAATCAAATTAAAAATGACTTAGAAAGAAATTTCTAGGCCATTTTTATTTGAACTTTTTTATGCATTCTTTATAAATTGAGGGGATTTTATCTAGTTGAGTAGACCATTCAATTCTATTATTGACTTTAGGGTATTCATAAAATCTAGCTGTTAAATATCTAATTGAGGAATTACTCCAGTTAGTAAAGCCTTTCGAATTAATATGAGTTCCATATTCACAATTGATAAATACAGATTTTCCAAAATCTCTCCAAGGTCTAGCTAGATATACTCTTTGTTGAAATATTGTAGATGAAGTGAATTTGCATTTATAAAATAAAAAACCAAATTCATCTTTTAAAGAATGGGCAGGAGCAGTAACATATGATGGTCTAAATGACATATCTTCAATTGAATCTAGTATGCATTTATTAAAATAGGCATCTCCAGCTCCAAATATAAAATCAATTGTTCCTTGAATAAAACAATTTTTAAAATATGAAAAGCAAGTCCCTTGTTTATAGACTTCATCTTTAGGTAAAAAATCTAAATATCTTAAGACTAAATCATCTGGTAAAGGTCCTATAAATAATGTGTCTTGGGTGGATTTAAATGTACAATTTATAAATTGGTTGTTATTTCCATAAATTCCTAAAGCGACTTGTTGACCTTTTTTTGCAGGGTTTAAAGAAGAATTTATAATTGTGATGTTTTTAAAGGTATTGTTATCACCTGTTATTTTTAAACTTGCTGTTCTCCAAGTAGTGTTTTCTTTATAGTCTTCATTTAGTTGTTTAGAATATTTATTTCCGATTAATTGCACTTTATTTATTCCGATAATTTCAAAATTAGAATATGTGAATTTAATATTTCCATATATGGTGGATTCTTTGATTTTTATTGTGTATCTATTAGTTTTATCTATTTTTCTTATTTTTTTACAAATTGAATTTAATTGATCAATATTATCTATTGTATATATATTATTATTTTTCATAGTTTGCCTTCGTTTTATTTTATAATAATAATGAAAATAGTTAAAGGAATTATATTATGGAATTTAAGTATGGTATTAGAGGTCACGATTTAGTTAGTAAATCAAATGTTGAAGAATTAGTCAGTAAATTAAAAGAAGTGGGAATTGATTATTTACAATTGGTGTTTCCTAAAACTTTTGCAGATTATTCTTATTCATTAGATTATGTAAATCATGTAAAAGAAGTATTAGAAGCTAATAATATTAAAATTGCAATGTTAGGTGCTTATTTTAATCCAGTTCATTCTGATATTAATGTGGTTGAAAAGGGAATTAATAATTTTAAGTCTAACCTAGATATCATGCATATTTTAAATGCTCCTTATGTTGGTTCTGAAACTGGCTCATTTAATGATTCACCTTGGATATATGTTCCTAAAAATAGAACTGAAGAAGGATATCTTCAATCAAAGAAGGTATTCCAAGAATTATCTAGTTATGCTAAAAAGGTAAATGGAAACATAATTATTGAACCTGCCTTTGGTCATGTAATGTATTCAGTAGAATGTTTAAAAAGATTAGTGGATGAATTAAATAGCGAAAATGTTTTTGTTACTATCGATTTATATAATTTATTAGATGCTTCTAATTTCCAACATAAAGATGAAATCTTTTTAGATGCATTGAAAACTTTTAATTCAAAAATTAAAGTCATTCATTTAAAAGATGGTGATGTAGTTGATAACAAATTAGTTCAACTTGCTCCTGGTAAAGGAAAGTTTAATTATCCTTATATGCTTTCATTAATTAGCAAGTATTGCCCTGATGCTGTTTTAGTATTTGAGGGGGTAAAAAGTGAGGATATTTTATATTCTTTAAATTTCTTAAAAAAATTAGAAAAAAATATATAAATGTAAATGATTACATTTAGAA
>CAVHUN010000020.1:0-34102 GCA_963639175.1 uncultured Prevotella sp. | reverse complement strand
GCGTAAATAGGGCTTATTTTCAATGTAAACGTTTACATTTTTAGTTAGCTTCCTAAATAAAATTGTGTTTTTTGCACAAAAAACTATTGAAAAATGTAAGCCCTTTAGTTATATTAAATGTGTACTAAAAAAGCTTTTACGTCTTATGAAAGCTAGAAAGTGAGTTAAGTGTCGAAACAAACATTTGAAGCAATAGATTTATTAATATTCTCTATATTGAGTGCGGGTAGCGAAGCTTTAATTATTTGGGGCTTTAACAATATAGGAAAATACGATGGATATATTGTTTCATTCACAGTAGTTATTAGTCTAATTTCAATCTATAGATGGAATATACTTGGTGTAATTCCTGGAATATTAGGTGGAGTAGCTTCTATAGCGATGTCATTCTCAAAGGGCATATCTCTAGGTTATGTGTTAGCTAATACAGCTTCATACTTATTCTTATTATTTGAACTTATATGGTTTAAGAAAAACGATAAGAAAAAGATGACTACGGATTTTGGAAAAATGTTTGCTTATTATGTCACTGGCTACTTGCTATATGAAATAGGAAAATGTATATGCTTTGCAATTGGTACTCCTAACGCTAATGATCTTGGCAAGTTACTTATTACTTATGTAGTATGGGATTTGCTTAACATCTTAGTTGGTGGATTAGTCTTCTATATTGCAATTAGGCAAAAAACAGTGGTCTATGATATGAACACTTACCTAATAGAGCAATCAAAAGGCACATCTACTTCTAGGGTAAGAGATGAAATTAGCAATTATTCTAGTTTAGAAGAAATGGCTGAAGCTGATGAAGTGAGTGATATTGCTTTATTAGATGGAGGGACTCTTTCAGAAAGTGATTTAAAACTTATGAATGAGACTTATAGAAAGCAGACAGGAACTTCTAATAAATACATTCAAGAACAAGAAAATCTTGAAGCGTATCACAAGAATAAGGATTTAAAAAAATCAAATAAGGATAAGACAACAGGAGGTCAAAAAGATGATTCGTGCAAATGATGCAGAAATTGAAAATCTAGAGAGAACATACTGGTCTAGAAAATGGAGAGAGATAGCCGGAGATTGGCGCTTATATGTAATGCTAATTCCATTATTCTTCTTCCTTATTTGTTGGAAATATTCTCCAATTGGAACAATGATAATGTCATTTAAGAACTACAATGCTTCTGAACAAGCATATGGTTCTAATTGGATCGGCGTTTATTGGTTTAGTGAATTGATGTTTGGTAGTATGTCTACTGAATTCTGGAGAGCATTTAGAAATACATTCACATTATCATTCTATGGTATGATATTTGGTTTCCCATTCCCAATCATATTAGCCTTATTATTCTCTGAAATTAAGAGTACTGGATATAGAGCTGTTGCACAAGTTTTATGTTATTTACCTAAATTCGTTTCAACAGTTGTTATTACTTCATTAACAGTCTTGTTATTACAACAACAAGTTAAAAATAGTACTGGAGATACAATCTTACAATATCCAGGACCTATCGCTAAGATATTTATTTCAATTTCTGGAAATGAAAGTTTAGCTATCATGAGAAACCCTAGATATTTTAGAGCTGTTTATCAAGTTACAGGTATTTGGGAAGCTGCTGGTTATGGTTCAATTGTATATTTTGCTGCTATTTTAGGTATTTCACCTACTAACTATGAAGCTGCAAGAATTGATGGTGCTACTAAAGGTCAACAAGTAAGATATGTTACTTTACCTGGTATCACATCAACATTAGTTATTATGTTAATTCTTGAAATTGGTAAGTTATTAACTATTGGTTATGAAAAAGTTATCTTATTAGAAGGTACAACTCAAGACTTATACGAAACAGCCGAAACTATTTCAACATATGTATGGCACTTACAACAAGGTACAAGCGTAAATATGGGTGCTGGTGCAGCTGCTGATATGTTTAACTCAGTTATTTCTATGTTATTAGTTATTGGTTCTAACCAAATTGCAAAGAAAGTCTCAAAGACTTCATTATATTAATAAAAAGGAGGCTTTAGTTTATGCAAAATACAAACGCACAAGTTCAAGATAAGAAATTTAAAGCTAAAAAAGATGGCTTTAACAGAATGACTGGAAGTGAAATCGGATTTAAGATATTCGCTTATGTCTTTGTAACAATCTTCGCATTAATTTGTTTATATCCTTTCGTTTATGCTATCTCTGCTGCTTTATCAGGTATTGATGCATTCCAAGGTGGTAAAGTTATTTTATGGCCAGTTGATATTCAAGGTGAAGCTTTCTTAGATGTATTTAAGACATCAGGCTTCTGGCTTGCTTATACAAACACCTTATTCTTAACATTATTTGGTACTATTTGGTGTATGTTTATTGGTATATTAGGTGGCTATGCTTTATCAAAGAAAAGATTATTTGGTCACAAATTCTTCAATTTCGCATTAGTTTTCACAATGTGGTTTACAGCTGGTATGATTCCTACATACTTAAACTATAAAGGTACACAAGATGTCTTCAAGGCAGTTGGTATCATTGATGAAAAATGGATGGTAGTTATTGCAATGGGTATGTCAGCTTATAACATCATCTTATTAAGAAATGCTTTCGAAAGTGTTCCAAAGGAAATTGAAGAAGCTGCTATTGTTGATGGCGCTAATGAATTCCAATTAGTTTCTAAAATCTACACTCCAATGTCAAAAGCTACAATCGCAACAGTCGCATTGTTCTTTGGTATCTCAAGATGGAATGGTTACTTCTGGGCAAAACAAATGTTAACTACTACAGATGCTCCATTACAAGTCTTTATTAGATCTACTCTTGATCAATATCAAACAGATACTGAAATTGCTTCTTCTTGGACAAAGATTTATGCACCTAACTCATTCATTTATGCAATGATTGTTTGTGCTATTATTCCTATTATTATTATTTATCCATTTATTCAAAAATACTTCGCTGCAGGTGTTAACCTTGGTGGTGTTAAAGAATAATATCTTATTATTAATTAGTTTTTAATCTATTTGACACTTAGATTAAATATATAAATGCTTTATTGAAAGGAGATAATTAAATAAAATGAAAATCAAAAAAAGCATGTTTGTTTTATTAGCAGCTGGTTTACTTACTGTAACTGGTTGTAACCCAACAAATAGTTCTTCAAGTTCAAAAGGTCATGATTTACCTAGTGGTGATGGTGAAACTATTAGTATGTCAGTTATGTATCAAAAATCTGGTACAAGAATGAAATATGCAACTGATGATACTGATAACAAAGTCTTCAAAGGTGATGATGCAAATGGTTATACACATGCTGGTGTCACTTACAAAAAAGGTGATTGGAAACCAGTTTGGAAAACAGTTCAATCTAATTTAAATTTCACAATTGATGATAAAACACCTACATCTGCTACAAAAATTGCTGATGGATTTAGTACATTACAAACAAATGGTTTTGCTGATGTAAATATCGCTCAAGGTTCATCTTCTTCAATTGTTGATGAAGGTACAACAAAAGGCACAATCTTAGATTTAAATGAATATTTAGATGATATGCCTAATTTCAAAGCTTTCTTAGAAAAGAATCCAGCTATCAAAAATATGATTTCTGATGCTAATGGCTCAATCTATTATGCTCCTTACTTTGATGGTTTAGATGATATTGAAAGAACATTAATGGTTAGAGTTGACTGGGTTGAAGCTTTATTAGATGGTGATTTACCTACCGATGAAAAGACTATTGATAATTTAGGTGCTTATACAGCTTTCTATCCTGAAATTGAAACCAAGAAAGTTACAGTTGTTAAAGCTGATGGTACTGGTTCACAAGAAATTACAAAGAACAAGTCATATAACATCATTACAAAACAAAATAACTTAGAAAAAAAGACAGGTTCTGAATTAGTTAAAGCTTTAAGAGAATATATTGATACAACATATAGTGGAGTTTTCACAAAGAGATCTGATTTATTCTGTGGACAAAACGCAGCTTATGATGTCGATGAATTAATCGCTTTATTTAGATGCGTTAAAGCATGTGGTAATACATTAACAGGCACTGATAAAGATATCTATCCTTTATTCCCTAGAGATGACTCAAACGATAGAACAGCTGATTTATGGAGATTTACACAATTCTTTGGTGTTAGAGGTGGTGAATCTAGAAGTGGCTACTTATATATCGATTCTAAAGGTAATATTAAAGATGCTAGAGGTCAATCTGACATGGCAGATGCTATCATTAAATTAAACGAAATGTATAAAGAAGGTTTAATTTTGAAAGACTTCGATAGTAGAAAAACAGCTGGTCTTGATGATTCTGAAATTAGAAAACAATTATTAAAAGGCGAAAAAATGTTTGGTTTTGCTACATATGATTATGTACAAACAACAGCCATTTTTAATGATGATTCTACAATAAATACTCAAAATGATGGTAAATTCTTATTTGCTCCAATTATGCCTGCAACAGCAAAATGGAATGGTTCTGATGAATATTCATTCTTCACTGAATCTTGGAGAAGTGTTAAAACAGAAGGTTGGTTTATCACATCTGCAACAGCAAATGATCCAAAGAAATTATCAAAATGCTTACAATTATTTGACTATTTCTATTCTGATGAAGGTAATAGATTAATGTCTTATGGACCTGATGATTATTTAGCTAAGAATGCTGATGGTTCAATTAAAACAATGAACTATCAAGGTAATCAAGTTCCTGTTTTATCTGATGAAACATTAAGTGAATTAACAACAAAAGCTAGTGGTAACTATACTAACTACTATCGTTATTGGATTGGTGCTACATATCCAGTTGGTTATGTTAAACAACAAGGTATGGAATATCAAACAGTTTCTACACATGAAAATAAAAATGGTGAATCAGCTAGAGATTATTTAGATAGAATTAATAATGCTATTGCAACTGGAGTTTTAAAACATGTTAACTTCTCAACAACAAATAGCGATACATTCTATAACATTGTTCCTACAACATTCTCATTTACAAAAGCTGAACAAACATCAGTAAGTAGTAACTTCAGTGATTTAGATAACTACATTAACAACACAAAAGGTAAAGTCAATACTTGGACAAAGATTGTTCAAAAAGGTTGGGCTGGTGATGATCTTGCTGATAAAAATGCATATTTAACAAAAGTTAATACAACATTAAAGTGTGATGACTTAGTTAAAATTTATCAAAGAGCCTATGACAGAATGGTTGGTAATGCAACAACTGCAGTAGTTTATACTGGTAAAGAAGAATATTAATAAAGTTTGTTAGAAGGGAGATATCTCCCTTCTAACTTATATTTAATAACAATAGAAAAGGAGAAGATATGGAAAACGTAATTAGCAATCCTTCACTTAAAGAAAATAATTTATTTAAAGATAGCTATATTGCTAAAGTTCAAAAAATCATTTGGTGGGTAATGCTATTAGTGTTTGCCTTGCTTTGTGTTTATGCTTTAGTAATGTCAACCCCTATTAGTAATTTAATGTTTGCTGATGAGACATATAAAGTTAATGGAGTTACACACAATTATGCTGATATGCTTACTGAAATGAAACCATTAAATGATGCGATCATTTTATTTGGTATATTTGGTATCTTGTTTGCATTTGGCTATAAAATTTCTAGATCAAATGTAAGAGGTAAATATTACATTTCAAACTTTGTATACATGATTGTTCAATCTGTTTATACTTTAGTTGCTGGCGTTGTTTCCTTAATTATTGTAATTAAATATCAAACAATGTTTAATGCCTTAAAATTTGATGCTATTAACGATATATTATCATTTACAAAACCTGGTACATCGATGTCACCAAGTGATATAACTGGAATGGCAATATTTGGATATATTTTAGCAGTAGTAATTATTTTAGTAACTATATTAAATGTTTATGTTCTTGTTGCTAAATTCTTAAAGCAAAAGAATGAACCAAAAATAGAAGAAACAGCTACAGCTGATGCTAAATTAGCAGAATAAGGAGATTATTACTTATGGAAAATGAAAATAATACTAATGAAAACATTGTTGTAGATGGAAAAAAACCTTCTTTTTTCGAAAAAATAAGTACAAATATTCAAGCATATTTCAAACCAACTGATATTCAAAAAGATATCTTAAGATATAAATCAAATGGATTAGCTAGATCATTTTGTTTCTTAGCAATTATATGTAACTGTTTAGCTTTCTTATTTGTCTATTCTACAATGACAAAAGTATCTTATTTAACTGGTATTGATATTGTTTATAACATTTTATTTATGTTATTTACATTCTTAACAGCTGAAAAGATTAAAGTTTATTCTAAAAACGCAACTTATGCTGCATTAGCATTAGGAGTTGCAGAAATTACACATTACTTCTGGTATATATTAATCATCTATACTCAAGAAGGTACAATTGAAGCATGGGTTAATTTCTCTGATTTAATCTTAATGATGGTATCTGGTGGCTTATTAATTGTTGCTGCTGTTGCTAACTACTTTAGAAGTAGCATTCTTGAAAATTATTTAAACACTCTTGCTAAAACAGACGCTTCTGCTAAATTAGACTTATTAAACAAGAAAGGTGGTAAATAATATATGGCATCATTATCATTACAACATCTTCAAAAAGTATATGATAACGGCGTACAAGCTGTTGAAGATTTCGATCTAGAAGTTAAAGATGGTGAATTTATTGTATTAGTTGGTCCTTCTGGATGTGGTAAATCAACTACATTAAGAATGATTGCTGGTTTAGAAGGTATTACTTCTGGTAAATTCTTAATCGGAGATAAAGACGTTACTAATAAAGCTAGTAAAGATAGAGATATCGCAATGGTTTTCCAAAACTATGCTTTGTATGGTAATATGTCAATTTATCAAAACATGGGATTCTCCTTAATGTTAAGAAAAGAAGATCCTGAAGTTATTCATAAAAAGGTTATGGCTGCTGCTAAGATTTTGAACCTTTATGAACAATTAAATAAAAAACCTGCAGCATTATCTGGTGGTCAAAGACAAAGAGTTGCTATGGGTAGAGCTATTGTTAGAGATCCTAAAGTCTTCTTATTTGATGAACCTTTATCAAACCTTGATGCTAAATTAAGATCATCAATGAGACGTGAAATTAAGTTGTTACACCATAGATTAGGTGCCACAATGGTATATGTTACTCACGATCAAACAGAAGCTTTAACTCTTGCTGATAGAATCGTTGTTATGTCAATGGGTAAAGTACAACAAATTGGTACACCTAATGAAATCTATAATGATCCTAATAATATGTTTGTTGCTTCATTTATTGGTACCCCTCCAACTAATTTCTTCCATGGTCATGTTGAAGGAAATAAGTTTGTTTCTAAAGAAGGTGAAATTAAATTTGACTTACCTAAAGGTTATTCAAAATTAGCTGATGTAAAAGATTTAGTTTTAGGCGTTAGACCTGAACAAGTTAAACTTGGTGGTGATATTGATTTCGCTGTTGAATTAGTTGAACACTTAGGACCTTATTCATTAGTACATGGTAAATTAGATGGTACTGATTGTGTATTTAAGCTTAAAGGCTGGTTAGAATATTCAATTAATGAAGTAATTAAAATTAGCATTGAAAAAGAACAAGTTTATTTCTTCGATTATGAAGATGGACAACGTATTAGAAAGGATAACTAATTATGGCAGAAAAAGATGAAAATAAAATCTTAGAAGAAGTCAAAGTTGATTTTTCTAATACTGATGATCAAGTTAGTAGAAAATCTGGTTTCGAACTTTCATTAAATCGTTCTTTAATTTCATTAAAGAATCATATTTATAAGGTTCCTATGTTTGTAACAATGCTTTCTACAGTATTCTTCTATTGCACAATATTTATTAAAGTTAGAGCAATTTACATGTTGCCTAACAACAATAATGTTTCTGATTTTTATACAGCAATGTATTCAGTTACTGCTATGTTATTCTTCTTTTGTGCATTATTCTCAATATTGTTTGTTGTAGCATATATGAATGCTAATGGTAAGCATGTTACTCCTAAGAAAAGATGGTCAATGATGGCTATTTATTATGTTATGGCTGTCGCTCAAATTGTCTTAGATGTATTGTTAATATTAACATTAAACAAATATGTTGCTGATAACTATGGAGCAAACGTTCCTGTTGATTCAAGCATTAATATGCAATCTATGCCAGTTTCAGTTACTTGGTCTTGGATACATATAATTACTGTTGGTTTAGCAATTGTATTATCTGTATTAGCAATATTCTTACAACCAGTATTTAAGAAGATTAAAGTTGATATTTCTTTCAAAAAGAAAATATAATTAGAAAAACTAAATAAATGAAAAATAAAGATAATAAATCTATTCAAAATAATGAAACTAAACAAGAAGATAATATTTATAAAGTTTCATTACTAGGTAGAATACCTTACGTCATCAAAGCATTATTTATAAAATATTGGTTCTTTGGCGCTGCTTATTTCTTTATTAATATGGGCCTAGGAAATTATTTTGAAAATTCCTGGGCCTTAACTATTATTAATGGATTATTTCTAGGTATTTGTTATGATTTCATAATATTTCCAATATTTAAAATAATGGATACATATAAAGAGGAATCACAAAACTACATATTATTTAGAAATAGAAAGTTCTATTCAATAATAATTAATATTGCTTATGGAGTGCTGTTATCAATTATTACTTTTACTATCTGTTCTTGCTTTACTATTTTAATTGGTAAAGTTAAAGAAGGTACTTGGTGGTTTAGAGAACCATTCACTTATGCTTTAGTAAATCTTATTGTTGACACTATATTATTATCAATTAAATATGGTGTTGTATGTTTAATTAAGAAGATATTTAATAAGGAGACATTATAAAATGAAATTTAATCCATTATTTGTTTCAGCTTGCTCAGCATGTTTTGAATTAGATAACTCAGATATTTATTTTTGTAAAGATAAATATGATGTGTACGTTAATGATAAAAAAGTTCTAAGCGATATTAATACCAATGTATTTTCTTTATATGATTTAGAACCAAATAGAAAATACGTAGTTAGAATTGGTGAAGATAGCTTAGAAATAACTACTAAAAATGTTTCTATAATTCTTCATGCAAAGGATTTTGTTAATCCTTCAAAATCTAATGATGATACCTTAATGTTACAAGCTGCTATTAATTGTTTACCTAAAAATGGTTTATTAGTTATAGATGAAGGTGATTATCATATTACATCATTATTTTTAAAGTCTGATATGACTTTAGAATTTAAAAAAGGCGCTAGATTATTAGCTAATACAGATGTTGATGCTTATCCTATGATTCCTGGAGAAGTAAAATATTATGATTCAGATAAGATGATGCAACTTGGTTGTTGGGAAGGTAATCCATTTATTTGTAAAACAAGTATTATTACTGCTTTCCATCAAGAAAATATCGATATTGTTGGTTTAGGAACTATTGATGGTCAAGCTCAAGATTCAAAATTTTGGGAAAATGTTAAAAAATTACCTTGGGGAAGACCTAGAGATATTTTCTTCAACGATTGTAAGTATTTAAATATGCATGGTGTTACAATTTGCAATACACCTTGTTGGACAATTCACCCTTATTTTTGCAATCATACAGGTTGGTATGATTTAGTTGTTAATAATCCTGCTACTGGTGCTCCTAATACTGATGGTATGGATCCAGAAGCTTGTGATGATATTAAGGTTATTGGTGTTAATTTCTCAGTTGGTGATGATTGTATCGCTGTTAAATCTGGTAAATATTACATTGGTAAAACATATAAAAAGCCTACTCAAAATTTAGTGATTAGAAATTGCTATATGCATAGAGGTCATGGTGGAGTTGTTTTAGGAAGTGAAATTGGAGCTGGTACAAAAGATATTCAAGTTGAAAGATGTATTTTTGAAGGCACTGATAGAGGCTTAAGAATTAAAACAAGAAGAGGTAGAGGTAAAGATTCTGTAATTGATGACATCTTATTTAAAGATATTATTATGAAGAATGTTTTAACTCCTTTAGTTGTAAATATGTTCTATTTTTGTGATCCTGATGGCAAAACTGAATATGTTTATTCTAAAGAAAAATTACCAGTAGACGAGAGAACTCCTTACATAGGAAAATTCGTATTTGAAAATATTCACGCTACCAATGCTGAATATGCACTTGGTTGGTTTTATGGCTTACCTGAACAACCAATTGGTTCAATTACTATTAAAAACTCTTCATTTACTGTTAAAAAGGATGCATCTAGTGGAATGCCTGCTATGATGTCTTATATTGATCCTCAATCCAAATTAGGTTTCTATTTTAACAATGTTAATTCAGTTAAATTTGAAAATGTTGAAGCTAGTGGATATGAAGGTGAGAAAGTTATTTTAAATAACGTTAGTTCGTTTGTAGAGGAGTAAATAAATATGGCTGATGTCAATTATATATATTTATCACTAGACAAGTCATGTGACAATCAGCTTGTAGTTAAGTTGTTTTCTAAAATATTAAAGGAATTTAAATACGATATTGATTATTCAGATGGTATTGTAAGTTTAGCTTTATATGGTGGAAGTAAGTCATTAGCTATTTTGCAAACTAGTTTAGTGGCAATTAGAGAAGACCTTTCTAATCATATTAAAGGAATTGTGTGTCCTTGTTTTAATGATAACTTCATAAAATATCTCAAATTTGTAAAAAATGATGAAATTTTATACCTTTTTGAGATTTCTCAAATGCATAATGGCTTATATAGTGATAATATAAATATGCTAGATGATATTGATCAATATACACTTGAGACTGTTAAATGTTATATTGAAATGGGAAATTCTCCTACTCTAGCTGCTTATAAATTATTTGTTCATAGAAACACAATAACTTATAGAGTTGATAAATTTGTTCAAGATATGGGCATAGAATTATCTAACTTTCCAAATTGTGTATTTGTCTACAATTTAATTAGTTATAAGCTAAAATAGATTTAATCCTATTTTATAGGTTAAATACATAAATTCAAAATCCCTAATTTATGTTTATATCTAACTACTTAGAAATAGTGCGTTTCTAAAAGAGGGTGTATTTAAAAGCTATTTGCACAATAGCTAGGAGGTATTATGAAAAGTGATATTGTTAGAGATTTGTTAGAATGTGGCGTTATCGCAGTTATTAGAGCTAATGACTATGAAGAAGCCGCTAAACTTGCTGATTGCTGTGTTAAAGGTGGAATTGTCGGCCTTGAAATTACATTCACAGTTCCAGGAGCTGATGAAGTTATTGCTAAATTAGCTGCTAAAAAAGATGCAGGTTATATTGTAGGTGCTGGTACAGTTTTAGATGCTCCTACTGCTAGAATTGCTATTTTAAAAGGTGCTAAATTTATTGTTTCCCCTGCTTTTGATAAGGAAGTTGCTGAACTTTGTAATTTATATCAAGTTCCTTATATGCCAGGATGCTATACAATTACAGAAGTTACAACAGCATTAAAAGCTGGTGCCGATGTTATTAAGATTTTCCCAGGTTCTGCTGCTTCTCCTTCTTATTTCAAAGCTGTACATGGACCACTTCCTCAAGCAAATTTAATGCCTACTGGCGGTGTTGATATTGGTAATGCTGCTGATTGGATTAAGGCTGGTGCTGTCGCAGTTGGTACTGGTTCTTCATTAACCGCCCCTGCTAAAAAGGGTGATTATGAAGGTGTTGTAGCTAACGCTGCTGCTTTTGTTAAAGCTGTTGCTGATGCTAGAGCAAAATTATAATATTTATAATTTAAGATATTAATTTAAGGAGATTTTAAAAAATTATATGAAAAATTTAAAACCTAATTCAACAAAAGTTGTAACAATGGGCGAAATCATGTTACGTTTATCTACACCAATGAACACTCGTTTTGTTCAAGCTAACCAATTTGATATCATCTTTGGTGGTGGTGAAGCTAACGTTGCTGTTTCTTGTGCTAATTATGGCTTAGAATCCGCATTCATTTCTAAATTACCTGATAATCCTATTGGACAAGCCGCTTTAAATTCATTAAGAAGATATGGCGTTGATACAACTCCTATTGCTAGAGGTGGCGATAGAATTGGTATTTATTATTCTGAAACTGGTGCTTCTATGAGAGCAAGCCAAGTTGTCTATGATAGAGCTCATTCTGCTATTTCTGAAGCTAAAGTTGAAGATTTTGATTTTGATAAGATCTTTGAAGGTGCTGGTTGGTTCCACTGGTCTGGAATTACTCCTGCTATCTCTGATGCAAGTGCTAAAGTCTTAGAAGCTGCTTTAGTTGCTGCTAAAAAACATGGTGTTATCGTTTCTTGCGATTTAAACTTCCGTGCAAAATTATGGACATCTGAAAAAGCTATTTCCATTATGAAACCATTAATGAAATATGTTGATGTTTGTATTGGTAATGAAGAAGATGCTCAATTATGCTTAGGGTTTAAACCTGATGCTGATGTCACTGCTGGTAAGACTGATGCTGCTGGTTATCATAAGATTTTCGAACAAATGGCAAAAGAATTCGGATTCAAATATGTTGTTTCAACATTAAGAGAATCATTCTCTGCTACTCATAATGGTTGGAAAGCTTTAATCTATGATGGTGAAGAATTCTATGAATCTAAACGTTATGATATCGATCCTATCATTGACCGTGTTGGTGGTGGCGATTCCTTCTCTGGTGGTTTAATCTATGGTTTATTAACAAAGAAGACCCAAGGTGAAGCCTTAGAATTTGCTGTTGCTGCTTCTGCTTTAAAGCACACCATTAATGGTGACTATAACTTAGTTACAGTTAAAGAAGTTGAAAAACTTGCTGGTGGCGATGCTTCTGGTAGAGTTCAAAGATAATTCTATTCTTAGTTAAATTAAGACTGTTGGACTAATATGTTCAATAGTCTTTTTTCAACTAAATTTGGATTATATAAGCTAACCAAGCTTAGTCAAAAAATATAATATATGTTAAAATATTAATGAAGGAGAATTACAGATAATGAAATTAACTGTTAGAGATTATTGTAATCAAAAAGATTATAAACATTATGATACATCTAGATTAAGAGAAGAATTCTTAGTCGAAGAAGTATTTGGAATTGATGAGGCAAAATTCGTTTATTCTTATATTGATAGAATTATTGCCGGTGGTATTATTCCTTTAACAAAAGAAGTAGTATTAGATTCAGCTCCAGAATTAAGATCACCTACATTCTTAGCAAGAAGAGAAATGGGTGTAATTAATATTGGTGGAAAAGGTATTGTTAATGTTGATGGTACAAAATATGAATTAGGAAATTGGGATGCTATTTATATTGGTAGAGGCACAAAAGTTGTTACTTTTGATTCAGCTGATTATAAAAATCCTGCTAAATTCTATATTAACTCAACACCTGCTCATAAAGAATATCCTACAGTATTTATTCCTAAAGAAAAGGCCGATAGCAGACATTTAGGAAGTAAAGAAACTTGCAATGAAAGAACAATTCATAGATATATAGTTCCTGAAACTTGCCAATCTTGTCAATTAGATATGGGATTAACTCATCTTGAAGAAGGCTCAATTTGGAATACAATGCCTTGCCATACTCACGCAAGAAGAATGGAAGTCTATTTCTATTTTGATATCCAACCTAAAGATTGCGTATTCCATTTTATGGGCCCTGGTGATGAAACTAGACATATTGTCATGCATAATGAACAAGCTGTAATTTCACCTAGCTGGTCAATCCATTCAGGTGCTGGTACAAGAAATTACACATTCATTTGGGGAATGTGTGGTGAAAACCAAGACTTTGATGATATGGATGAAATATCCGCAAAAGATTTAAAGTAATTAAATTTAAACAAATTAAAAATGATAATAGGATTAAGTTTCTATTATCATTTTATTTTCTTTTAGTTTTATTAGTGATTAATATCAATCCTATAGCGCATAAAATTGATAAGAAAATAGCGATAGTAATTACTATAATAAAACCGTTTTTATCATCTTGAAGAGGAAGTTGAACATTCATGCCATAAATAGAGGCTATTAAAGTAGGAATAGATATAACAATAGTAATAACTGTTAATGTTTTCATTACTATATTTAAATTGTTTGAAATAATTGAAGCGAAAGAATCAATCATACCAGAAAGAATTTCTCTATAAATAGTACACATTTCAATAGCCTGATTAAGCTCAACTTCTGTATCTTCCATCAATTCAAAATCTTCTTCGTATTTTTTATATGCTTGAGATTTTAAAAGCTTAGCAAGGACAGCTTTATCTGCAGAAAGAGCAGTTGAAAAATAAACTAAGGATTTATTGATATCCATCATATTAAATATCTCTTTATTCTTAGTTGCAGTATGTAGTCTTTTTTCTATTTCTTTTGTCATTATATCGATTTTTCTAAGCTTAGAGATAAATTCTCTTGATAATTGATAAATGAGGTTTAAAGTGAATCTAACATGCTTTGCTGGTTGAATTGATCTAGTCTTAGTTAAAAAAGATTGAATCAAAGTAGTTTTAAATCTATCTATAGTAATAAAATAATCATCATTATAAGCAATTATAAAAGGATTAGTTATATAAGTTGTTCCTTCTTCTCCTATACAAGGGACATCTAGAACAATTAATACAGCACCATCATCATTATCAATACGAGCAGATTCTTCTTCATCTAATGAAGAAAGTAAGAAATCTAAAGGTATATTTGTTTTATCAGCGATAAGTTTTAAAGTTTCTGGTTTAGCATCTGAAAATTCTAACCATGTCTTTTTTTCAATAATGGTATCTTCAGTTAGATTATCAATTTCAATAGCAACATCCTTATTGCCTTTAGTAGAATGTATTATCATAATTTCGCTTACCTATATATTTTAATTCCTTTAGGATGAAAAATAAACAAAATATACGATATTTCCTTTATAAAATATAACATTAAAAAACAACTAGAAATAAATCTAGTTGCTTTAAAATATAAATCCTTTAGCTTGTAAGCCAATATTATATATTTTGTCATCGATTTTAATTGAATATTTAACTCTAGTTAATTGGTTAAAAGAATTATAAAGCTTAAAATATTGAGGTTTAAAACAAGTGATAGATTGATTGATAGATTTTCTTAATCTTTCATTTTTATCTAATTCAGCTATGTATTTCCCATTTACTAAGACACTAATTTTATTAAAGATTTCTTCTTGAATATTTGGATATTTAGATAATAAATCATTTAGATTATAATCAGTATAAATTAGGATGTCGTTTGTATATTCACTAAAGAAATCCACTAATTCACATAAGTTTTTATATTGATCAAATGGTTCTTCACCTATAATAGTAATTCCATCATATTTTGAATAATCAATTCCACTTAGATTTTCATTTGCTTTATAAGAATTGCGTTTTTCACTTATAAAGACTATAAGTCTATTTCCTGGACCAAGGATGTCTAAGATGTTTTTTAATATTAAAGATACTTTCATAAATAATCTACCTTACAAATTTATTTTGAATTAAAAGAGTAAAGTAAACAATTAAGTGAATTTTATGTGTTTTAAATACAATAGAGTTAATTTAAAAAACACTTGAATTATTTAATAGTGCTATTAAAATATAGGCGTTTTTTCGATTGTTTTATTAAAATGTTGTAATTAATATAATTACATTAAAAAAGATGTCAAATTAATTGACACCTTTAATAAGTTTTGAATTAGTAAGAATATTTACCTTCAGATTTGATTTTAGCTTGAGCAGTTGCTAATCTTGCGCCAGGTACTCTAAATGGTGAACATGAGACATAATCAATACCAGCTTCTTGGAAAATCATGATTGATTCAGGATCACCACCAGCTTCACCACAAATACCACAATGTAAATCTGAGTTGGCTTTTTTACCTTCTTCTACTGATAAGGCAATTAAACGTTTAACTGCATTAGAATCGATTGTCTTAAATGGATCAAATTCTAATAAGTTATTATCTAAATATTGTTTGATATAACTTGAATAATCGTTTCTAGAAAAACCATAAGTGAATTGAGTTAAATCGTTTGTACCATAAGAGAAGTAGCTAGCGTGTTTACCAATTTCACCACCAGTTAAAGCAGCTCTAGGAGTTTCAATCATTGTACCAACAATGTATTTGAGTTTATTATCATATGTTGATTCTTTAATGATTTTATCAGCGACTTCACTTACTAAGTTTTTAACAAATAAGAATTCTTTATCTTCAACAACTTGAGGAACCATTAATGAAGCGGTGATATGGACTTTCTTTCCTAAATTATTTGATAAAGTTTCTTCAGCTCTTAAAGCAGCTTTGATAACTGCTTCTGCTTGCATTTTACCAATTTCAGGATAGACAACATCTAATCTACATCCACGTAATCCCATCATTGGGTTAGTCATGTGGAGTTCTTTAATTCTAGCAAGAATTTGATCTACGCTCTTATTAGTTTTAAGAGCTAATTCTTCAATATCTTCTTGTTTAGAAGGTAAGTATTCATCAAGAGGTGGGTCAAGTAATCTAACATTGATATTTACACCATTTAAGGCTAAATACATATTGTAGAAATCTTCTTCTTGGAATTTTTCTAATTGATTTAAGTACTTGATTCTTTCTTCTGTTGTATTTGCAAGAATCATTTCTTGCATGATAATTAATCTATCTTTACCACGGAACATGTGTTCAGTTCTACATAAACCAATACCTTTTGCGCCAAATCTAATGGCGTTTTTAGCTTCTTCAGGAGTATCAGCATTTGCAAATACTTTAATTGAAGCATATTCATCGGCCCATTTTAAGATTTTAATGAAGTTAGGATTATCTCCACCTTCTTTAGTAGGGATTTCACCATCATAAATTACACCAGTTGAGCCATTAATAGAAATGATGTCACCTTCTTTATAGGTGTGACCATTTAATGTCATAGTTTTATCTAATTCATTTACTTCTAATTCAGAACAACCTGTAATACATGTTTTACCGATTTGTCTAGCAACAACAGCTGCATGAGATGTCATACCACCTCTTTTTGTTAATACTCCATTTGCAGCGACCATACCTGCTAAATCTTCAGGGGAAGTTTCTCCTCTTACTAATATTAATTTAGCGTTCTTGTCTTTTTTAACAATGGCCATTGCATCTTCAGCAGTAAAAACGATTCTACCAACAGCAGCACCTGGGCCAGCTGGATTTCCTTTTCCAATGATAGTGGCTTTCTTTTCTTGTTCGCTAACAAAAGTAGGGTGTAATAATTGATCTAATGATCTTGGGTCAACTCTTAATAGGGCTTCTTGTTTATTAACTAAGCCTTCTTTTACTAAATCAGAAGCGATTTGTAAAGCGGCTTGACCAGTTCTTTTACCATTTCTTGTTTGTAAGAAATATAATGTGCCATCTTCAACTGTGAATTCGAAATCTTGCATATCTTTGTAGTGTTTTTCTAATTTCTTAGCAGATTCTACAAGTTGTTTATAAATATGAGGTTGTTGTTTTTTTAAGGCTTCAATATGAAGAGGGGTTCTAATACCAGCGACAACATCTTCACCTTGGGCTTCAATTAAATATTCAGCAAAGATCTTATTTTTACCATCTGTTGGTTGTCTAGTAAATCCAACACCAGTACCAGAGTTTTGATTCATGTTACCAAAGGCCATCATTTGAACATTGACAGCTGTACCCCATGAATATGGGATGTTATTCATTTTTCTATATAAATCAGCTCTTGGATTATCCCATGAAGAGAAGATAGCTTTTACAGCAGTCATTAATTGATCGTGAGGATTAGAAGGGAATTCTTCGTTGAATGTTTCTAAATAATATTGTTTATATTTATTAATTAAAACTTTTAAATCATCAACTTGGACTTCAAAGTCATTTTTAAGTCCTTTTTCTTTTTTGATTTGTTCTAACATTGCATCCATTTTATCTCTTGGATGTCCTTTAGCAATGTTTGTAAACATTAAGATAAATCTTCTATAGCAGTCATAAGCAAATCTAGGTTTACCTGATTGAATAGCTAAAGCTTCAACTGTTTGATCGTTTAATCCTAAGTTTAAAATTGTGTCCATCATACCAGGCATAGATACTCTTGCGCCTGATCTAACTGAGACTAATAATGGTTTACTTCCCTTACCAAAGGTTTTACCAGTTCTTTTTTCAAGTTGTTTAATTCCTTCAATAATTTGTTTTTCTAAGTTAGCAGGTATTTTCTTATTTGAATCATAATATAAAGTACATGCTTGTGTTGTGATAGTAAATCCATCAGGAATAGTAATTCCTATATGAGCCATTTCGGCTAAACCAGCACCTTTACCACCTAAAAGAGGTTTTCCTAAGCCATAACCATCTTTAAATGCATAAACGTATTGGGTATTTGTTTTTGTAGACATTTATTTTCCTCCATTAATACAAAAGAACAAAAATAATTCTATCACATAATTAGTATGCTAATAAATAGATATGATTAATAATATATAAATAACATAAAAATTAAATAATAAGTTTATATATTAAGTGGTAAATTTAATATAAATTAATAAATGAAAAAAGCACACATATGTGTGCTAATAATTTACTTGAACCAGAATGGGTAATCAAATAAAGCGATGAAAATGATATCTAAAATCCAACCGATAGTACCACCAAAAAATATCCATAAGATAGCTAATATTAATTGAAGGGCATCATTGTTTTCAATGGCTTTGCAAATTCTCCAAATTGCCCAAGACCAGTCTAAGATCCATAAGCAGAGAACTAACTTTAACCAAGTAGGATTTTTTTCCATCCAATCAGTGTATTCTTTCATGTGTTTTTCTCCTCATGAATTATAATATCACTTTTTTATTTTAAAAAAGCATTAAAAAATTCATTGATAATACAAAATTGTAATAAAAATATTTCTAATATAAAAATCGAATACAAAAAATTGCCTGTTTTTAAAAATAATAGGAATTAATATGAATTATAGTTATAATTAATTTAGAAAGAGGTTTGATGATCATGAAAAAATGCAACACAGAATTAATGAAAGAAATTAAAAATTTAACCGCTAAAAAAGAAGAATTATTATCATTTGAAGAAAGGGAATCTTTAACTACTTATTCTGAAAATGAAAGAATTATTCCTTCTACATATTCTTATTTTGAATTAAGACAAAAAATAGATCAAATTGATAAAGAAATAAGACATATTAAGCAACTGCTTTGTTATGCAAACGCAACAGTAATTGTTGAAGGATTTGATATGACAATTGCTGAAGCTTTAGTCTATTTAGCTCAACTTCAAACTAAACAAAATAGATTAGCTCAAATGAAAAACAGGGCACCAATTACTAGACAATCAACAAGTTATAGAACTGGTCCAGTTGAATATGTAAAGACTAATTACAGCGTAGATGAAGTTCAAAAAGATTACGATGAAGTATTTGATACTATTCAAAAATTACAAATCGCAATTGACAGAACTAATTTAACAAACATGATTGAATATTAATTTCAATTTTCCTTTTACTAATAAAAATTTTGTCTATCGACAAAACAAGGTGGATAAGGTTATTGTTTATATGTTATGGTTTATGCTTATCCTATTATAGAACATAGTTAGTGTTTTGATAGTTTTTTGGGTTTATGAAATGTCAAAAGTATTTATTAGTAATAAAAACTTCACTATTGAGTATCAGGTTAAAGATAGTGGGTGCTTACCTATTAATTTAGGCGAGCATTTTAAATTGAAAATAAAAAAGGAATTGTTACTTACTATAATAAATATAGTATCAAACAATTCCTATTAGTTTTATCTTAGATAATCATTTATATTTATATTGAAATCTGAGCTGAAATCTTTGATGCTTATAGTAGTTGAAGAAGAATAAACATCTTTTTCATTCGAGAAAAGAAAGTTTCCTTGTTCTTTGTCTTTTGAAACAACTAAATATAACATTAATTGTTTATTGTTGTCTTTTGAATTAATACTTAATGGCAAACAATATGTAGTTAAATAATTTTCAGGTCGTTGATTTATATAATCTACATCTATATATTTAGAATATATTTCTTTAGCTTTGTCACCTTCTATATATGCATGGATAGTAGGATCACTACTTGAAGCTTCACTTTTACTTAAGCTTATACTATAAACATCATCTATACTATAGTTTACTTTTACACTATTAGTAGGATTGCAACTAGTAAGTAATATAAATGGTAAGACTAATGATAATAAATGCTTTTTCATAATAATATTCTCCTTTTCTAAAAGTCAAATTTATATTTAGTTTTATAAGAACAATATCTACATTTTTTGTATCCTGTAGAATCTAAATATAAACTATGACCTTCCATTTTAGAATGTGTACAATTATCACATGTGACTATATGTGTTGAACTATCATTTGATGTATATGTGACTTTAACATTATGGCTTGCACAAGTATAATATTTAATACTTGTTGTTTCTTCATATGGTTGAACACTACCTTTATGAGAAAATAAAGGTGACATTCCCCATTTTGAAGTAACTTGTACATTGTTTAAGTCATCAATAGAATTAACATATGGGCTAGTTCTAGCAGTTACAACAGCAGAATGAATTATAGTATTACTGCTATCGTAGTAACATAATATATCACCTACGTTACCAGTAGATTCAACATATATTCCATCATTTATATATGTGCTAGGATCATTTAACCAAACTGTATTTTGACTACTTCTATTGTACCAAGCATAAGAATGGCAATTGTATTTAGTTGTTGCTTCAGATATGAATGCAACGCTTGGAAAAATATTCATATAATAATTTTTGAAATTTTCTTTTGTAGAAGCAGTAAAATCATTTAATGCATATAAAGCACTAATAGAAGTACCTTTACTTGTGTAAATTGTGGTTCTTGTAAACCTTGCATCTTTAGGATTAGTAATTTCTTCATAAGTTGTTTCATTGTTTTGAACATTAGCTAATTGAATTTGATTATTGCAATTAGTTGATACAATCTGATTGTTGTCAATAGTGTTTGAGAATAAGCACATATTGTTACTTAAAATAGTAGATAGTAGTAATACATTCACGACATTTTCTATCATGGTAGAAATACCTCCTTATTAAAATTATATCTTGAATTTTTAAAAAACAAATGTTTCAAGAATATTTTAAAGATTTTCACTAGTTGAATAATAAGAAATTAAAGATTTATTAAGTGTTATCGGGTTAAGGAAAATTAAAAAGTTTTTATTATTGATGATAATAAAATTTGTTTGAGATTTGACAGGTATTTATATAATTACACTTGTATTGCAGTCATTTTTTAAAGCTATTTGTTGCAGTTCTTTTAATTTAGATTCACTTACAATTACTTTACCAAATTCATCTAATCCAGCTTGTCTTACTCCAAAATATCGGTATTTTAATAGTTTATATCTAGTGTTAGATTTAATTATTTTAGATACTTCAGTTACTGTTTGTATATTTTGCTCATCATATTTTGGTAATATTACTGTTCTTACTTCTTCTAGCTTATTTATTTTTAATAAATAGTTTAGATTTTTTAACACGATTTTATTTGAAGAGCCAGTCAAGAATTTGTGAAAATCATCATCAAAAGCTTTTACATCTAACATGACACCATCAGAAATTTCGATTAATTCCTTAATGTTTTCAAAATCTTGGAAACCATTTGAATCAATTAAACATGTTAATCCTAATTTTTTAACTTCTTTAAATAATTCAATTAAAAACGGAGCCCATAAAGTAGATTCTCCTCCACTTACACTTATTCCTCTTATGTATGGACTTACTTGTTTGATTTTTTCTAATAGTTCATTAACTGTATAATATGTTATTTTTGGAGATGATAGATTAGGACATACTTTAATACAAGTAGAGCAATTTACACATTTTGATTTGTTCCAGATTACTTTATTATTTAAATCAAAACTAAGTGCATTAACTGGACAAGTTGAAATACATTTACCGCAGTTATTACACATATTTATTGTTTCTGGATTATGACAATATAAACATCTAAATGGACAAGATTGAAAAAATATTGCCATTCTATTGCCAGGGCCATCGACATTTGAAAATTCGATTATATTATTAATCGCCGCTTTTATCATATATTTTACGATCTAAGGCGTGACCAAAAGTTTTTGCGCCTTTTCCAAATACAGTGACATTATTTAATGATTGTTCGCCTTTTTCTAATTTTTCAATTTCACTTTTCTTTACTAAATATCCAGTGACTCTTACTACATCATTATCTTGATTGTAGGCAGTAAAGTATCTTAATCCATTTTTAAAAGCGCCATTTATGATATCTAAAATGGCTTCTTGTGAATTTAACCATGTTTGATCAAATTTAAATATATCTCCTACTCCACAAGGGAAGTATTTATGAAGTTTTGATTCAATTTGAAGATGTTCAAATAAATTAGGTTCAAATCCAACTGGAATTCTACATCCAGGAGCATCATCTAATCCATCTGAATCAATTCCAACTTGGGCGTGAAGTTGATATCTATTGTTACAATTTGAACAATATAAGCCTTTATGGTTATTTACCATTTCTTCTATTTTACTTAAAATAGTACTTGCTAATTCTTCTGCTTGTTTATTATGTCCAAATCCTTTAGATTTATCATTGATATTTAAAAGATTATTAACACATTCAGCTACTCCAACTATACCTACCATTCCAGTAAAGCTCTCTTGATTAACAAAACCTTCTTTTACTAAGAAATTAGATTTAAAAAATGATGATTCTTCTACTATAAATTTAATTCTATTATCGATGTATTCTAATATTAAATTTACATATTTTGGTAAGACATTATTCATAAAATCATCAATATCTTTAGCTTCAGTTGATATTTCATATAATCTTAATCTAGGAAGAGTATATCCACCGCCTCCAATATTTAAAGCGTTATAACAACTAGCAATAGCATATGGATTATTTTTATGTTCAGCTGAATACATTTTGTGGTTAGCAAAAGATGGCTTAGAAGTATATAACATTGTATCAATGGCTTGTAAGGCTAAATCTTTTGGAGTTATATCTTCATCATATAACAATGTGATATTTGGAATTGCTAATTGCATTTTCTTAGTTAATTTTAAAATTAATCTAGTAATTTTGCTATCTTGAGGACCAATATTAGCATGAACAAAAGAATCACATAATGTTTTATCGATGTGTTTTAAAAATAAAGTGAGTATTTCTTCAGTTAAAGGATCATCTGCTTGATCTTCATAATCTTTAAATAATTGAGTAAAGTTTCCTAAATATACACTATAAGAAGTAATAGAAGGAATATGTTTATAAAAGATTAATAAATTGTTGCAGGCTTCTAATAATGATTTAGGTTTTTCTAATTCTAAAAACTTACAGCCTTTTTCCATTAAAATTGAATAATCAGGAAGAATATATCTAGGTCTATAAGGATTTAATCCTTCGTTTAAATCACAAACTTTTTTCTCATTTAATGCTTTTACCCAGTCTGGATTTCTTTTACATACTTCTTCAGAATTTTCTCCTAGTCTAGCTAAGGCTAGAACTTGTTGAGAATATGTTAATGACTTATCTTGTATAATTTTTAAAACTTTGCTTTTTTCCATATTTATAACCTCAAAAATATTATAGATTTAAAAATTGATTTTAAAAAGAAGAAAATATAAAAAGGTTATAAAAAGTTGATTATATATAAATCTTAGGGTTTTACAATATATTTCTTGATTTATAAATTGAATTTTAAACCATTTCAATTGCAATTTATTATCTCTCAATTATTATTTAATCCAAAAAAATTCAATTGATTTAAATAATGTATTGTTTCTTATAAATTAAAAGTAGGAGAAGTCAATCATATTTTAGGAGGTAAATAAATATGGGAAACAAAAAAGTGAAAGTATTAAAAGATTATCACATCATTAGACATTACGCTAAAAAAATTGCAGGTGTTTGTGAATTTGGTAAAACTAAAAATGGTAAAGTGGATAAAAATCAACTTACTACTTATATTAAATATGGAGATGCAAATGTATTAATATCTTTTATATTTGATAAAAAGAGATGTAAAATGGTAGCTTATGAAATATCTGAAATTTATAACTTGTATGGAAAAGGAAGATTTGCTAGTGCTAAGCAAATGGCTAATGCATTTGCAAGTGAAAAGACTTGGTATGATGTAGATGCTTTTGATGAATTTGTAGAAGTACATACTGATTTATCAAATTTTGCTCCAGATCCAGATACCATTTCTCAAGGCTTAGATGAAGTTGGTTTATTTATGTTTTCTATGAATAAATTCTTAGGAAAGAATGTAAATATTATTAGTGAAGCTAATATTAGATATATTAATGTTAATTACATGAAAAGACAAAAAATTATTTTTGGCGTTGTAAGTGTTGTAAGCTTAGCTTTAATTATTGTTGGTTTTGCATTTGCGAATGCTACTGGTGGGGCAACTGCTGGTTTATCTGCTATTGCAGTCTTAACTTGCTTATATGGTGTTGTTAGATTTATATATTATAAAAAAGGCTACGATAAAGCTGTTCGTTTATATAACAAAGTTAAATAACAAAGAATATATATTATGTTAAAGAAAGAAAAAATTACAAAGGATCAACATTTAATTGAATATTACGCTAAAAAAGTAGCTAAGTTTTATGAAAAAATAGATAAGAATAGTTTTATTACTCATTTTGGATATGGAGAAGCTTTAGTAGTTGTTAAATTTGAATTTGAAAATAAGATTGCTTCTGTTGTTTCTTATGAAATATCTGAAATATATGATTTATATGCAAGTGATAGATATTCTTCCTCAGTTGAATTTGCTAAAGATTTCATTGCTAAATTAGGAACCTGGTACGATTTAAATGTCCTTGATAGTGGAACTGTATTAATTGTATCTGATATTAAAGGAACTGATTATGATCCAAATACTATTTCTCAAGGATTTGATGATATAGGATTATTTATGTATGAAATGAGTAAGTTCTTAAATTTAAATGTTGAAGCAATAACTGAAGCTGATATTAGAGCATTTAATATTGAATATTTTGATAAACATAAAAAGCAATCAAGAATTTTATCTATTGTAGGTCTTGCTGCAATTATTGTTGGAATTATATTATCTATAGTAGGTAAAGATAAATTAACTGGTGTTAGTGTTGCATTAATGTTAATTGGGATTATAGTATTTGTCTTATTCTTATTGAAAACAATTTATTACAATATTAGATTGTCTTTATCAAAAAGAAAGAAGAATAAATAATGATTATACTTCTTTATATTCTTTTAATAATTATTGGTTGCACAATTGCTATTATTTTGTTTGCTGCACAAGTTGGATTTTCAGCTATTGAAACTTTGTCTGATAGACCTATTCTAAAAATTATTACAATATTATTAGCAATTGGAGTAATTGCATTTTGTCTCTGGGCTTTAACTGAATGCTTTAATTCTCTTACAAGCCTAAAATATTTTAAACTTATTTAATCTAATAGAAAATCTTAATTTAAAAGCAAAAAACACAAAAGCATATATTTTACAGTATTTATTGTTTTAGAGTGCAATAAAATAATAAATCACCTAAAATATGTACAATTTTTTAGTGTGAATATTAAAAAGATATCATTTTTTGATATAAATATATAAGAAGATTAATTAGAAAGTTGTTAAGATGACTAAAGAAGAACTTGCCAAACTATTAAAGAAAGCTAGAGAGAATAGAGGATATACTCAACTTGAAATAGCTGATTTATTATCTTATACTCCTCAAAATGTTTCTTTATGGGAAGTTGGTAAAATTCCTTTAAAGTTAGATGTCTTTTTTAATTATTGCAACATTGTAAAATATGATCCTTATTCTATTATTGAAGGGAAATTGATTGAAGATAATCATAATGTATCTTTAGATTATTCAATTTTTATTAGTAATTTAAATTATTTAATTGAGAAAAGGACAATATCTAAAAAAGAATTAATTTGGACATTAGGAATCTCCTATCCTACTTTAATAAAAGTCTTAAAAGGGGATTTAATTATTTATGTTGATCAATATATTAGATTATGTGACTATTTAAAAATAGATGTTAGAAAGTTATTATCTAGTAAACTTAATCAAGATAAAGTTATTGTATCTAATGTTAAAAAGATTAGTTTGATTCGTAAAGCTTCTTTTATATCAGTTTGCATGAGTTGTATTTCAGTTATTTTAGTCTTATCAATTTTGTTAGTGGTGAAAAATAACCAAATTATGACTTTAAGTTCAAGTTCTTCTACAAATGATTTATCTTCTTCTAGTAATAATGTAGATACTTTATCTACAAGTTCTACTAAAGTAAAGCTTAAAGAAGATACTCCAAATATTGAAATTGATTATCATACTAAAAAATTATCAGGTTTTGAAGCTAATAGCAGTTATTTAATTAATGATGAATCATTTAAAATGGTAAGTGAAGAAATTGAAATTAAAACTAACTGGTATGACAAAAATATCTCAATAATTAAAAAAGCTAGAAATGAGCAATATGAAAATTCAGAAGTAATTAAATTATTTATAAATTCTCAAAAGTTCGAGAATTATTATAAAGACTCTGATTATGTAGATTCTGCTTTAATTGATGAAAATTCGAATGAGAAATTAACTATGTTATCTAGTTATGATGAAAATTTAAATGATACATATTACACATTAACTAGCCAGCAAAAAATGATATTATCTGATAATTTAGAAATGGAATTACCAAATTTAAAAGATGATTATTTTGAAAAACCTCTTTCTAGTTTTGTAAGTGATGAATATCAATTTAATTACGAAATTAAAACTGAAACTAATAATGGAAATGAAAATAAATATGTTGAAATAAATTCAGTTAAAGATAGCTCTATTACTAAATTATATATTCCAAAAACAGTTGACCAAATCAGTGATATTAGAATTGCATCTTACGCATTTGAAATAAGTAAGAATCCAAATTTAGTTGAAATAGTATTTGAAGAAAAGCCTACTTATTTAGGCGATTATGCATTTAAAGGTTTAAGTTTAGAAGTTCTTGATTTTGGAGTAAATGATGATTTAAATAAAAGAATTAATGTTAGTGTACAACCTTATTCTAATAATAGTAATGTGAATTATTCTAATGCGCTTAGTGGAATAAAAAAGATATCTAAAGCTAGACTGCCACTTAGATTTTATAGAGATACTGATAAAAATGGATATTCCTATTCAACTATTAATTATTTGAATTTATTTGGTGATACTAGACCATTAGATAATTCAAATTTCAATGGTATTTATTCATTGATTTTTCCTAATCCAGTAAATGATAATAATTTTACAACTAATGAAATGCTTGCTATGAATTGCAAGATATATTCTATATATGTACCTAAAGGACTTAATTTTTATTATGGCGTTAGTGATACTAAATTAGTGGATTTGTATTTAAGATTAGTTAGATTTCAAAATGGTTATGAATATAAATCTACTAATTATGAAATAAAAGGTAAAGATTCTACTTCTAAATTTGTTGAAATTCCTAATTATTATACTTTGTTGGGATTTGAAAGATGTTACGCTCTTGAATATGTTATTTTTGAAGATAATAATCAAGGTTCATTTTTAAGAAAGAACATGTATAATGGTTGTGTTTCTTTAAAAGGCTGCATTGATTATTCTAATGTTATGTTAGTTGGAACAAGTTGTTTCCAAGGTGCTAATTTACCAAGTAAAATTGAATTGAAAAAAGTGTTTAAAATAAATGCAAATGCTTTTAAAGATTGTTTTAATCTAACTCAAATAGATATTTATAAATCAGATGTTATTGATTCTAATTATCCTTTAACTATTCAAAAAGGAGCGTTTAGTTATTCTTCTAATTATTCTTTAGCTAAATTAGAAAAGATTGTATTTCACAACTTTTCTGAAGATGAATTAGATTTAGCAGAAGATTATAAAGATAATTCTATTCAAGTTGAATTTATTAACGATTAAAAAACTGCTAGGTTTCCTTCATAAAAGGTTACTAGCAGTTATTTTTATTTAGAGAATAATTTTATAAATTGGTTTATTTCTTCTAGACTCATTCCACCTTCATAAAGGTATTGTTTAGCTGAATCAACATAAGATGCCTTTTTTAAGATTTCTATAGTAGGGTCTTTATATAGAGTTTCCATAAATGAATTGAAATATAAATCTACTACTGCATCATATCTATCTTCACAATTTTCTTTAGAAATCTTGAAGTAATTATAATAAGTAATCATGTAGTCTTCACACATTTGATCATAACTAGCGCCTAATAAGGCTTCAATTAATGTGCAGACAAATCCTGTTCTATCTTTACCTTCCATGCAGTGAATATAATAAGGACCATCGTTTTTTAACATGAATCTAAATCCATTTACGACTTTTTGTTTATAATCAAGACTTGAATAAGAAGAACTCATTGATAATAATATCATTCTATTATCTTCATAAATTGATTTTGTGTAGTTTGAATTAAAATCAGGATCTGAAAGATATGTCTCCATATTTTTAGAAGAATCTGCTAAATCTACTATGCAATTTATCTTATTTTTTTCTAATAATGAATTAGTTATACTTGCTCTATTTCTACTATTATCTACTGGACTTGCACCTCTATATATAAGATTATCTTTTAAATTTCCACCTTTTAAAGCCCTAAAATTTGAAAATTCTTCATCAGAAGTATATTCATCTCTATTTAATGAATAAGCTTGTCCTAATGCAAGTTGAGTAGGAAGGTATTTTTTTGCTTCTTGTAAATATATGCTAACAGTGTAGTCTTCATTTAGATTAGCAATGTCCCATATTCCTACATTATTTAAAGTTATAGTTAAATATTTATTAGAAGGGTATCCTACAATTACTGGTTCACCATTTTTAACATAATAGCCATTAAAATAAGGAATATCTAAATATTGGGCGCCATTTGAGAATATAACATTGCAACTATCTCCAAAATTAAATCCCAGATTATTGAATTCTTCAATGGAAATAATTACATTTGCAGCATCAAATTTAGTGTCGTGTTCAATTTTAGCGTTCAATAAATTAATTGAACTTTTTGAAGATGAGTCTTCTATTTTATTACAAGAAGTAATTGAAAATATTCCTAAGATTGCTAAGCTTAATTTCTTAAATTTTAAAGACTTTGACATAAAATTTCCTCCTATCTAATTACCATTACTATTATCATTAAAGCAGCAAATACATAGCCAACACAGAAGAATAGACCATATAAAGTTAATGTGAAATAATCAACTGGTTTACATCTTTTTCCTAAATGAGGATGGTAAAAAAGCAAGAAAGGAATTAAGTAAGCTATTTGATAATATTTACCCATACCTTTTATATTGCTTGAGGCATTTCTTAAAATATATTCACTTATAGCAATAGCGGCAATTATTAAGCAAACAAATACATTTTTCATAAAGTAGAATTTATTTCCATTAAATATTCTACTAGCGTTTTCTTCACCATATTTTTGTTTAACATATAATCTAATAAAGAATAAACCCACTAAATAAGTTACACATAAAATGGAGAATTGAGGACGTTCAGAATTGAAAAAATAGACTCCCCAGGTTCCTAAATCTAGTCCCCACTTTTTGTAATTCTCAAATATTAAAGTTGAAACAATTATCCAAATGATTGGAATAACAGATAAAGATCTAAATATTATTGCTTTTTTCTTAGTATTTAAATTCTGTGGTGTATAAAATAAGAAAAACATAATTCCAAAATAACACGAGATTGTTCCAAAGTTATTTGGAACTACATAAAAGTTAGCGGCGATATTAATTAATCCTCTAGTTTTTGTTAAATATTCTACTAATACACATTCAATTACATATAATCCAAAGAAGACTATTCCATACAAGAAGAAATTTCTTAATGAACGCTTATCATCTAGGAAAATATCAAAGTCAATAAAGTAAAGTAAGAACATACCAACAGTAAATAAAGTAAATAAATTTGTGGATGTTTGATTATATAATTCTTCATTTATTCCATCTGAGTAAAATAGATAAGTGACATTTAATATTACTCTTATCGATCCTAAAAATATTAGGCAAATACCGATTATTTCAAAGACTGTTTCAGGAATAAATGGGAAGAAACGAATATCTTTTTTAGGCTCTTTGAATTTTAAATTTGTGATGCTAGTTTCTTGTAATGGTTTAGTTTCTAAAATATCTTTTTTAGAGTTAGTTTGGCTAGCTTGTTTTTGATTTGCATCTTCAACTAATAAAGGATCTATTGGTTTTTTATCTTCTTTTAAGCCAAAGAATATCGCAAATAAGATAGCAAATAAGAATAATCCAGTTAAACCAATTCCAATAATTCCCATTGCTAATGACATTATTTCAGCAAATAAATTCTCATTAGCACCTTTTTGATGGTCAATTATCAATTCGGAATAGAAATCATAATTCATACCTAATTTAGTAGTTATCAATTCATTAAAGTCGTTATTTACATCATTTATATGAGATTTCATCTTAGATTCAATCAATTGATATTCCTTAGTATTTGTTTCTACATATGTTCCATTTTCTAAACGGATGTCATTATTAAATGTGAAATTACCATCTTTAATTGAAAATGTAGCGATGTATTTATCTAAAGAAGTGTAATTTATATATTGAACATTTAAGCTTTTTATTGATTCATTAGCTAGATTAGGGACAATATAATAAACACTTTCATTTTCGCCTTTGTAATTGATATAGGCATTAAATCCTCTTATAGCATAATCTTCACTTGAAGTAGAAATAGATACATATTTATTTGAATTTGATATGTGAATTTCTGGACGAGTTATTTCGTGAAGTAAAGAATAAGTAATGGTGCCTTTTTCTCTTACGTTATCCACAAATTCTAGATATCTTTCATTGTAGAATTCTCTTGTATTTGACATTACATGATTGTATCTAGTAAATCCACCAATTATAGTTCCAATTGAACAAAATAAGAGTACTATAAATGTGATTTTTACCCATAGTTTTGCTAGTAGTTTTCTATTCCATTTTTCAAACTTTGTTAATGTTATTGGTAAGTCAACTGGGTAAGAGGATATTCCTTCAAAATAAATAGAATAATCAAAATTTAATTTTTCGGATATTTTATTAATGTATTTTCCAGATGGCTTAATATAGCCATTTTCATAATAACGATAAAAAAGAGTAGGAATTCCTAAGAATTTAGCAAATTCTTTTTTTGACATTCCTTTTCTTTTTCTTATTTGATAAAGCACTTGGTTATATGATAATTTTATTTCCATGTTCATTAAATTATAACAAATATATGCATAATATATTTAAATTTTGAAATTTTTGGTAAAATGTTGTTGTGAAAACAAAGAAAACTTTAATTTCTATCTTATTTATTACTACTTTATTAACTTCTTGTAGTCCTACTAGTTCTAGTAAAGTTAAATTTATGTACCCTCAATCTACTTCAAATGATTATGTTGGCACAGCTTTTTATGATGATTCTTATTTTCAAAATGATTCTACTATTTATAATAGCAATTTATCTACTTGTTCAATTGCTTTTGCAATGGCTAGTTTTGCAAGTAATTCAAATAGAAATGACCCTAGTTATAGATACAATAATGGTGAAGCATTTTTAAAAGAGAATGGCTTTAGTAATATTGATGTAAATGCTGATTATAAAGTTAAGTCATCTAGTGATACTTTAGGAGTAATTTTTGCAAGTAAAACAATAGGTGATACTACATTAATTGCTGCTGGTATAAGAGGTGGTAATTATGAAATGGAATGGGCTAGTAATGTTACTTTAGGAGATGGTGAAACTATTAAACAACACCAAGGTTTTTATGAAGGTAGCTCAATTTATTTAAAAGGATTAGAAGAATATGTAATTAAATATTCAATTACTGGTGATGTGAAATTGTGGAGTGTTGGATATTCTAGAGGTGGAGCATGTAATAATGTTGCAATTGGAAGATTAGATCAGCAAATTTCTAAAAATGAAAAGATATTTGATGGAAAAATAAATCTTAAAAAGGAAAATATTTATTGTTATTGTTTTGAACCACCTATGGGAGCTTCTTTTAAAGAAGAAATCTCTCCTAGAAGCGAAATATATTCAAATATTCATAACATATTAAATCCAAATGACCCAGTTCCTAAAGTGGCTATGAATCCAAGAGTAAAAGAATCTGGTTTCCGCTTTACTAGATATGGTGTGGATTATTATTTACCTGATAGTGTTAGAAATATAAATTACAGCAATATAATAAATAAAGTTATTGAATTTTATAATGGAATGGATAATCATTCTGCTTTAGGTGATTATCGTATCTCAGATTTTTCTATGTCTGGATCTTCTTCATCTAATGAAGATAGTTCATTAAATATTATGCAAGCTAAAAATAGCAGGGTAAATTGGACTAGTGGATTATTTTTAGAAGAATTCATTTCTTATTTAACTTTACTTGGAGTAGGTAGTTTAGATAATTATGTTACTAACTTCCAAAGTGGATTAAGAGAATTATTTCAAATAGTATATAAAAATGGTTCTCCTAAATTTTCATTTATGACATTAGGCGCATCATTTACTAAATATTTGTTAAATTCAAGTAATGTTGATATTTTGATTAATAATTTGTTACATGATCCTACTACTTTTGTAAAAGATTTCATTGTTTTATTAAATAGAGTTCTAACTGACTTAGGACTTGATATTTCACCTACTAGTTTATTTTCTTCAATATTATCTTTAGTTGGAGCTATTACTAGTGTATTTGTTTCTTATTATGAGATATTTTTTACTTTTTTAAATTTGAATAATGTTTACGCGATAATTTCAGCACATTATCCAGAACTTTGTTTTGCTCATTTAATGAGTCAAGATAGCAATTATGGTACTCCTATTCAAGAATATAATTCAGATGGTAGTTATTATTATTTTGAAGTTCCTCAAGTTGATGAAAACTCATATGTTGAAATTAAAGATGAAAATGGCAATATAGTCGCTTTATTAAAAGATGGAGTATTATCTAAAGAAGGAAAACTAAGCTATGGATGTAAAGAAAAAGTTTTCTTTGCATATATTCCAGTAGAAAAAAGTTATAATATTACTATTAAAAACGCCACAAATTATTATTTGTATTATTTTGATCAAACTCAAGAAGATTTAGTGAGTTATTCAAGTGGTGATATAGGAAATGGAATAAATTTTCAAACTGCAATATATCCAGAAAAAAGCCTCTAAATAATTTGAAATAAAGATTTTGTTAATCTAGATTTTTAATAGTAATTATGCTAAAATCAAAAAGCTTATAGAGAATATAAGTTAACTAGATTGACTATTGATAAAATAGTGGAGTTAGATACACACTTAAAGGTGTATAAACGCGTGGGAATGAAGTTAACGTATGGAAATGAAGTTGAAAATCTACACAAAACTAACTATCAAATAAGAGTGTTATTGAAACTCTCATTCTAGTATTAACCCTAAATGCCTTGGTGGTGAAATGGCATACACGTCAGACTCAAAATCTGATGCTAGTGATAGCTTGCGGGTTCAAGTCCCGCCCAAGGCACCATAAGAATTACTGACCTCTTAGTCTTAAAACTAAGTGGTTTTTGTTTTTTGAAGCAATATACTTCAAAAAATTGTATACGTCAAAATTAACACCCTAACAAGTGAATCAATTATTTGTTAACCTTCTAGTATGAAAGCCAGGAGGTTTTATTGATGAAAGAAAAACATCATTACTATATATACGTTAAATTTTCACACTAAAATTAAAAAAATAAATTTTACCACGCTGTATTTCAGCCATCATTTAATTTTATCTTTTATATTATTGGAATATGATAATAGATTTTCTGTTGGTTCTTTGTTAATATTTTCAGTGTACGTCAAAAATTTACTACTTGTTATTGTCAAGTGTACGTCAAATTTTTACACTGATATTAAAAATAAAACTGAATTTCGTTATGGTGAATTTCAGCTAATTACTTAATTTTATCTTTAATATTAGTTGAGTATGGTAATAGATTTTCTATAGGTTCTTTATTAATGTTTTCAAATACATAATTTAAATATTTCTCAACATTAATACCATTAATTAATGTGGTTT
>CAVHUN010000019.1:0-11794 GCA_963639175.1 uncultured Prevotella sp. | reverse complement strand
AAAGCATAATTATGTTTTTAGAAACCAATAAAATTATAGTTATATAGTATAGATTAAAATAATTGTTATGTATTGAGAAATTACCTACCATAAAAAGTGATTGCTAAGCATCAAAGATAATTACGAAAAAATATTAATTGCAAGAATATATCAATCTTCTTATCAAATTAAAGGAATAAAAATAATAAATCTAGCTGAGTGGGTAAAAACAAGCAATTAAGATTACAAAATTATTTCTACCTTACTTTTTGCCCAATTGTAAAATTGATTGTATTCTATTTCACCTGCAGCTAATCCTAAAAATTCATCGATTGTTTCTTGAACATTAGCATTTAATTTCAAGCTATTTAATCTAAGCAAAACATCTAATACAAAAACACCAATTCTTTTATTCCCATCGATAAAAGTATGTTTTTTTACTAATTCATAACTTAATCTTGATATTTTATTTACTAACCCAAAATATAAATCGTTAGAATCAAAAGTTTGTAATGGTGTATTAATAGCTGATTCTAAAAATGAGATATCTCTAACTCCCTTTTTACCACCCAAGTTATCAATTAATTTTAAATGTAAAAATAAAATATCATCAATTGTAAGATATTTAATCATTTTGCTAGCTCCTTATAAGCATATTCATCTTCTTTAAATGCTTTTAAAGAAATATCATCTAATTTTTCTTTTTTAGGATATGTAATTTCATTTTCTTTATTTATATGAAATGGAATAGTTTATGCTTTTATCATTTCAATTAAAAATAAGTCTATCGCCTTTTGCAAACTTATATTTAAATCAGTTAATATAACATCTAATTTTTCTTTGGATTCATCATCGATTTCTATTTTTATTTCAGCCATTTCAATCAACTTCTATATTCTTATTTTATCAACATATTTTTAACATATACAATTTATATTCAAAAACTTAATTTACAAAATAATAAATATACCCTAGAATTAAAAAGTAAAGAAAATGACACCAAAAGAAATATTATCTTCAAGAATAAAAGAATTATCATTAAAAGCAATAAATAACAGCTATATTACTAATTTAGATTTCCTTTCTTTATCAGAACAAAATCTTTTTTACGAAATAATTAAAGAAGAAAAGCTAAATAAAATTCCTAATAAAATTAATGGTGCTGAATATATTTTTTATGGTGGAAAACAAGAATTAGAAAGAAAGATGTTATTTTTCCTTCCTGATTATATTTCAAGTCAAGATTTTTTTAATGATTATGCTTCTAGTTATATTGATTGTATAAAAATTACTCCAAAAAATATTAAATTTGCTGATGATTTAACTCACAAAGATTATCTAGGCGCTTTAATGAATATTGGTTTTACTAGAGACATGTTTGGTGATATTTTAACTGATTCTAAAAACGCATTTATTTTTGTTAGCTCTTCTATTTCTACTCAAATATGCTTAAATCTAACTAAGGTCAAACACACTGATGTTATTTGTCAAATAATAGATAAAAATAAATGTAATTTCACCTTTAATTTTATTGAGAAAACAATATTTATAGCATCAA
This sequence comes from uncultured Prevotella sp., assembly GCA_963639175.1. GTDB lineage: Bacteria > Bacillota_I > Bacilli_A > RFN20 > CAG-288 > Scatoplasma. The sequence continues at coordinate 10,257 of CAVHUN010000019.1, read as the reverse complement.
ATAGAATAGATAATATCATCTCAGAAGTATATAACCTATCTAGAAATCAAGCTCAAGAAATTATTTCAAATGAAATGGTGTTTATAGATGGTAAGACCATTATTTCTAATTCTTTTGAAGTCAAAGAAAATAGTAGAATCTCTGTTTCTAAAAAAGGCAAATTCATCTTTTTAGGGCAAAATTCTACTTCAAGAAGTGGAAAATTAGTTTGTAAAGTCAAAATATATAATTAGGATTTTATTACTTTTATTTTATTTATTTAAAAAATTAATGTAAAATAGAAATAGAGGTAAAATCATATGAAAAAAGCTAATTCTTGTCCTTCATTCTATATTGATACTACAATTCCATCAAAAAAAGGATATAAATTCTTTATTTTCAATTTATTACATTCATTATCAATTTTTTGTATTGGAATCGGAATATTAATTGGCATTGTATTTGCCGTTCTATATTTTTTCAAATCTAAGATACATCCACAATTTGATATAAATATAATTCTTTATATTTGTGCAATAGCAATTGGGCTTGGTTTAATTATTGGAATAATAGGAATTATTTTAAAACGCAAATTCAAAAAATATGTAAAAAATTTATATGAAGATTATTTAAAATCCTTTGATGAATTTAAACCAGTTTCATTCCAAAAAGAAAATCAATCTTTCTATTACATTGAAAATAACACTTTACACCTTCATCAAAATTTAGAAGAAGTATATAAAGCAGATTTATCATCTATTAAAGAAATGACTTTAAATACTAAGTTAAGTAAACAAAAGCCATTTTCTAAGATCATGTTCAAAAAGAAGTTCAAAAGACGTTTCACTTGTATTGGAATAACAATCACCCCATTTGAGGGTAAACAATTTATAATTGCAATAAATTTATTATTAGCAAATTATTCTTTACAAACTAGTAAGAAGAAATTCAAAGATAAATACAACTTCACTTTAAATTCTTTAAATAAATTAATTGAAGAATTTAATAAGTCTAAAAAAGATGATAAAGCTCAATTAGAACAACCAAAAGATAAAACTACTAATGTAAAAGAAGTCAAAACTGAAGATAAGAAAGTAGTAGCTAAACCAGAAGAAAAAACTAAAACTAATAGCTTAGAATCTTCACCTTCTAAAGACGAAAATAACACTTCAAATCCAGAAGATAAAAAAGAAAACAAAGAAGAAGTTAAACCCACAAATACTTCAACTTTAGAGACTAAAAAAGAAACTAAAGATATTAAAACTAATGATAATGTATCAAAAGATTTAAATGTAAAAGAAACTACAATAGCAAAAGAAGAAGATAAAAAGGTAGAAGAACCTAAAAAAGAAGATGTTTCTAAGCAAACTGAAGATAAAACCGAAACGCCTAAGAAAGTTTACCCTTTCCAAAAGAAAGCTACTATTTCAACTAATACATCTAAGGAAATTACCCCTACTAAATCAACTGACAAAAAAGAAGATATTTCTAAACCTAAAGAAGAGAAAGTTGAAACACCTAAAAAGGTTTATAATTTCCAAAAGAAAGCTAATACTTCAATAACTTCTTCTAAGGAAGTTTCTCCTACTAAGTCAGCTGTTAAAAAAGAAGACACTTCTAAACCTAAGGAAGAAAAAACTGAAGCTCCTAAAAAGATTTATAATTTCCAAAAGAAAGCTAGTACTTCAACTAATACAACAAAAAAAGAAGTTCCTAGTAAATCCACTAAAACATCAAAAGAAACTACAAAATAGTTTTTAGTTTAAGTCATACCTTTTTAAAAATGTTATTATATTTGTATTAATAATAGAAAGTTTTTAATATGGAAGACAATACAATCAATTCTCAAGAAATTCAAAACAAAAGACCAATAATTTATAAAAAAGAAGCAATAGTAATTTCTTCTATTATAGTTTTATTATCTATAATAGTTAGCTTAATTAGTATTCTGTTCACTTTTTCTAGTTCAACTATAAAAATAGGAGAGTTTTTAATTTATAAAGATCAAATATTACCTAGTGCATTATTTGGACTTGGAGTAAATGTGATTCTATTTATTGTTTCTTATTTTGTTAAATTAACTCCTGATAAAAATACATTTTTAGATAATAAGGCCACAAACATTACTTGCTTATCAATTTTATTCTTACTTGGTATATTAGCCTTTATTGTCTTAAATACTGTTATTTATTCTCTTGGTTTTACTAATTTTCCATTAACCACTTTCATTTCAAGTTTTATAGAATTAATCTATTTCTATTTAATGATTAAATTATATGTATTCAACTACATTCAAGAAAAAAACATTTTCTATGAAATAATTAGATTTGCTTTAGTTGGTGTAATTGCTTCTATATTTGATTTTACTACTTGCTTTATATTCCAATTCTACATCTTAAAGTCATTACCGGCCATTTGGATTACTATCTTATCTGTTACAGCTGGATTTATCATTGGTGTTATTGTTAATTATTTATGTTCTGTATATATGGTATTTAAATCCTCTTCTAATAATAAATCTAAAACATTATATGGAAAGATATTATTCTTAGGATTAGCCTTAGTAGGATTAGGCTTAGGATATTTATTACAATACTTATTCTATGATGTATTAGCCATTGGTTATGTCTCTACTTTTATTATTAGAACACTCATTGTATTAGTGTGGAATTACTTATCAAGAAAATTTTTCATTTTTAAGTAAAAAAGTATTGCAATCTAATTCAAGATACGATAACATAATACTTGCAGCCGATAAGTTGCAATGCAGGATTAGTTCAGTGGTAGAACGTAACCTTGCCAAGGTTAATATGCGGGTTCGATTCCCGTATCTTGCTCCATTAAGAGTAATATGAGTCTAGCTAGTTAGCTAGACTTTTTTAATATTTTGAATCAATATTATTTAATTGCTCAACAAGTAAGACAAATATATTAATCTTTCAAAGCCATTTTAAAAGGTGCAAATCATTAAATTCACACCTTTAATTATTTTATTAAGCTAATTCACTTTTACCAGTATACAATTGATAATAACGACCTTTTTGTTTAAGTAAATCATCATGGTCGCCTCTTTCAATTATTTCACCTTTTTCAAGAACTATTATCGCATTAGCGTTTCTTACAGTTGATAATCTATGAGCAATTACAAATACAGTTCTTCCATCCATTAACTTATCCATACCTTCTTGAATAAGCTTTTCTGTATATGTATCTACTGAAGAAGTAGCTTCATCTAAGATTAATACTTTTGGATCGCTAATTGCTGCTCTAGCAATAGCAATAAGCTGTCTTTGACCTTGAGATAAGTTAGCTCCATCAGAAGTTAACATAGTGTCATATCCTTGTGGTAATCTTTTAATAAATGAATCAGCATTAGCTAATTTAGCAGCTTGAATTACTTCTTCTCTAGTAGCATCTAATTTACCGAATTTAATATTTTCTTCAATAGTACCAGTAAATAAATGAGTTTCTTGTAAAACCATACCAAGAGTCGATCTTAAATCATCTTTACAGATGTCTTTAATATCTATTCCATCATAAGTAATACTGCCATTTTGAATATCGTAGAATCTATTAATTAAATTAGTAATAGTAGTTTTACCTGCCCCAGTTGATCCTACAAAAGCAATCTTTTGTCCTGGTTTAGCATACAAAGACAAATTCTTTAATATCTTTTTAGATGGATAATAAGAGAAATCTACATTGTTAAATCTAACATCACCCCTTAAAGGAATTTCTTGATTGTCTTTTATAAAGTAGAAATGATTCTTCTTATTTTCATCTTCTTTTTTAATAATGTGAATTGTACCTTTATCTTCTTCATGTTCTAAACTAATTAAACCGAATATTCTTTCTAAAGAAGCCATAGCATTTAATAAGATATTAGCTTGAGCAGTAAATCTATTTATTGGTAAACATGTTTGTCTAACAAAGACAATATAAGGAGATAAACTTGCAATTTCCATAATACCTTGTAAAGCAAATATTCCACCAACAATTGTCACAGTAGCATAATCAAAATAAGAAATTGCCATTACCATAGGAACCATGCTATTTGAATAGAATTGAGCCTTATAAGAAACATTAGTTAATTCACTAGATAAATCTGAAAATCTAGAAAATGTCTCTTCTTCATGGTTAAAGACTTTTACAACTTTAACTCCTCTAATAGCTTCTTCACTAAATCCAGATAATTCACCTAATTTTTCTTGCTGTTTCTTAAAATAATATTTAGATTTCTTACCAGCAAATATTAAATAGCAAGCCATAATTAAGTAAAAAGAAATACATATTAATGATAATTGCCACGATAAGATGAATATACAAATAATAGTACCAATCAATTGAACAAAATTATCAATAATATTAGCAAAAGCGTTATTTAAAGCATCTGAAACTGTTTCAACATCATTTGTAAAACACGACATTATATCTCCAAATTCAGTGTTATCAAAATATCTAATTGGGAATTTATCGACATTTTTAAATAAATCATTTCTCATATCATAGACTATCTTTTGAGAAAGTCTAACCATGATTTGAGTATATGATAAGCTAGCAATAGCTCCTAATAAATAAATACAACTAATAAAACAAATTAAATATGTCATATTAGTTTGTCTTACTTGGATTGAATCATTTGTATTAGAAATAATACTAACTAACCATTTAATTGAGAAAGTACCAATTAAATTAGCAACCCCAGCAATAATAACTAAAATGCTAACTAGCAATAAATAATATTTGTACTTTCCTAAATATTTAACAAATTGGCCAAGAGTCTTTTTCATGTCTTTTGGTCTTTTATAAGAATTAACCTTAGCCATTATCTTTATCTCCTTTTGTTTGTAAATTGTAATAATTTTGATAAATCAAATTAGTTTCAAGCATTTCTTTTTGACTACCATAACCATTTAAATTACCACTGTCTAATACCATAATTGTATCTGCATGTGATAAAGATAAAATTCTTTGTGAAATAATTATTATAGTCATGCCCTTTATAGCAGCTAAATTTTCAGTTAATCTTTTTTCAGTAGCTGTATCTAAAGCTGAAGTTGCATCATCTAAAATTAAAATCTTAGGATGTTTTAATAAAGCTCTAGCAATACATATTCTTTGTTTTTGACCACCAGAAACATTAGCACCATTACTACCAAGTTGAGTATCTAGACCATTTTCTAATCTATCCATAAATTCATCTACACAGCTTGTTTTAATAGCCCATTCTATCTCTTTATCAGTCGCATTTTTATTTCCCCATAATAAATTGTCTTTTAAACTACCAGAAAACAATTGATTTTTCTGCAATACAATACCAATATCTTCTCTTAAATTATATAAAGAATAATTCTTGATGTTTTCTTCATCAATTAAGATTTCTCCTTTATAAATATCATATAATCTTAAAATCAATTCAACTAAAGTGGACTTGCCACTACCAGTAGAACCGACAATTCCAAGAATGTGATTAGCTTCTAATTTAAAGGAAATATCTTTTAAAACGTCTTCAGAAGCATTTTCAAAATATTTAAAGGAAACATTTTTAAATTCAATTTCGCCTTTTGAAATTCTCTTTGTAGAATCTAAGCCATCTTTAATAAGAGGCTCTTCAACTAATATTTGATTAACTCTATAACAAGAAGCAAGTGATCTTGCTAAAGCTAAACAAACATTAGTAAGCATTGCTAAAGAGTTAAAAGTTTGCATAACATATGAAAATACACCTGTTAAACTACCTTCTTTAATTGAACCATTTAACAATAAATTTCCGCCAAAAAGCATAATTAAAATTGTGGCAATATACATTGTAATAGTAGTAAAAGGAACAGCTAAGTTAACTATTGAGAAAGTCTTTTTAACAATATCAGTGTATTCTTTATTTACTTTATCAAATCTTGTTTCTTGATATGGTTCTCTTACAAATGCTTTTATTATTCTAATAGCGATTAAAGATTCTTGAATAACTAAGTTTAAATTATCTAATGCTTTTTGTAAGAAAGAGAATTTAGGAGCAGCAGCCTTTAAAATCAAAATCATACATAAAGCTAATATAGGAGTTAAACAAATAAAAACTAACGCTAATTCCCAGTTAATTGTAAAAGATAAGACAATACCTAATATCAACATGATAGGCGCTCTAAATAAAGGTCTAATTGTTGAAGTTAAAGTGTTTTGCATCAAACTAGAATCATTTATAACTCTAGTAACTAAACTACTTGTTTCAAATTTATCGATATTTCCAAATGAAAATGACTCAATTTTTTTAAATTGAGCTTCTCTAATTTCTTTACCAAACATGACGCTTGCTTTTGAAGAATATCTAGCAAATAATCCACCAGTAATTAACGACAATAAAGCACACGCAAATATTAATCCACCAGATAAATAAATAAAGTTTACATTATTAGCTTTAACACCATTATCAATAAGAAGAGACATTAAATAAGGAATGAATAGTTCAAATGTTGTTTCAATAACAACCAAAATTATTGCTAAATAAATATATTTCTTATGCTTAAAAGCATAAGAAAAAACATTCTTAAATGCATCCATTTTTATAAAAAGCTTCTTTCTATTCCATGTCTCTACCAGTTATATTTTTATAACAGGCTAATAAATATTCTTTGAATTTTTCTTTATCTTCTTCGCTAAATCCAGCTAACATGTTATTTTCAAGTTCTTGAGTATATTCTTCCCAAGCTTTATAAGCTTGTTCACCTTTAGGAGAAATAGAAATCCAAAAAGCTCTTCTATCTGATTTAACTCTTTCAGATTTAATTAATCCAGCTTTTAACATTCTATCGATAATTAAAGAAGCAGTAGCAGCTTCAATATCGCAGTTTTTAGCAATTTCTTTTTGTAATGATTTAGGATGAGTAGTTAAATATCTTAAAACTTTAGGTTGACCAGTTGATAAACCAACAGTTGATTTTTCTTTATTTGAAGAATTCCACACTTGGTGAGTTCTATATAACATTGTATGAATAGGTATATTACTTTTGCTTGACATAAAACCTCCTCTATAAATATTCGCCTCTTAACCACTATAATTGTAACATATAATTTTAATTTTCCTATTATAAACTACACTATTTTAATAGAAAATGAAAAAAGTAGTGAATTTTACACTACTTTTGAATTAGATTTAATCAATTATTGAACTATTTTTCATCTTTTGGAAAATCTTGGTTAGTTAAACTATCTCTAATTTTATCTTCAATTTCTTGTTTAACTTGAGGATTATTAGCGAAATATTTTTTAACTCCGTCAATTCCTTGACCAATATTTTCCCCGTTAATTGAAAACCATGAGCCAGATTTATGAACAATATCTTGAGAAACTGCTAATGTGATAATTTCATCATCTAAAGAAATTCCTTTTCCATACATCATAGTTGTTTCTACTGATTTAAATGGAGGGGCAACTTTATTTTTAACTACTTTGATTTTAACTTGGTTACCAACTATATTAGCGCCATCTTTAATTGCTTCACCTTTTCTAATATCCAATCTAACTGAAGCGTAGAATTTTAAAGCTCTACCACCACTAGTGACTTCTGGGTTTCCATACATTACACCCATCTTTTCTCTTAATTGGTTAATAAAGATAACTGTACATAAAGATTTAGATAATTGACCAGCAATTTTTCTTAATGCTTTTGACATTAATCTAGCTTGTAAGCCAATGGAATTATCTAACATATTTCCTTCTAATTCAGCTTTTGGAACTAAGGCAGAAACTGAATCGACAATAATTAAATCAAAAGCTCCTGATTCAGCTAACTTATCAACAATTTCTAAAGCTTGTTCGCCATAATCTGGTTGAGATAATATTAAATTATCAATATCTACTCCTAAAGCCTTTGAATAGACTGGGTCAATAGCGTGTTCAGCATCAATATATGCTGCTCTTCCACCTAATTTTTGAACTTCAGCAATTGCTTGTAATGCTAAAGTTGTTTTACCTGAAGATTCAGGACCATATATTTCAATGATTCTTCCTTTAGGATATCCACCAATTCCAAGGGCGTTATCTAATAATAAAGAACCAGTAGGAATTACTCCTTCAGAGCAATTAGGTCTATCACCTAAACGCATCACTGTTCCTTTACCATATAATTTTTCGATTTCTTTTAGAGTTTGTTCTAATGCTTGATCAGTTACATTTTCACCGTTTTTAGCCATAACTTTTTTTCCTTTCATAATTATATAGTTAGTTTTGTTTCCTTTTTTATAAAAATTAATCTTCTAATAAAGAAGTTAATACTTCAATGGCAAATTCTACACACTTTTGTCTAATTTGATTTCTATCTCCACTAAAGATATTTTCATATACGTATATTTGTTCTTTAATTTTGATACCAATATAAACTAAGCCTACTGGTTTATTTTCTAAAGCGGTTGGTCCAGCATTTCCAGTAAAAGAAACTGCAACATCACTTTTAAAAAATTCGCTTGCTTTTATTACCATTTCTGAAGCAGTCTGTTTACTTACTGCGCCATATTTTTCTAAAGTAAGTTGACTAACGCCTAATTCTTCTTTAATAGAATTAGAATAAGTAACTATTCCACCTTTAAAATATTGACTTGCACCACTTTTACTAGTGATAAAAGAGCTAAATTCTCCACCAGTTAAAGATTCAGCAGCTGATAAAGAATATCCTTTTAAAATAAGTAACTTATCTAATTTATATTCTTCCATTATTTTGTTTCTTCCTTTTTATCAACAATGTATTTTCTTCCTCTATAAATATAGATAATTCCAGAAACATAAGATAAAACTAATGGGATAGAAATTAAACATATTGTAGCAATATAAGTGTATTCATGACAGAAATAATTAAATGGCCAACCATTTAAAAATAAGAAAGGAATAGCAACCATTTGAGCAACAGTTTTTAATTTGCCATAAATATTAGCAGCGATTACTTCACCTTTTGAAGCAGCTAGGAATCTAATTCCATCTACTGCTAAATCTCTTAATATCATTAATACTACAATAATAGTAGGAACTAAACTTGATTTTGTCACTGCTAACATAATTAATGAAGAATTAACTAAAGCTTTATCTGCTAATGGGTCAATAAATTTACCAAAATTAGAAATTAAATTGTATTTTCTAGCAATTTGACCATCTAACATATCTGAAATAGAACCAACAATAAATAAGATACAACATGTTAAATCAATATAATTGAAATTAGTATTTTCAAAATTAGTAGCGTTAAATGGAATTGTCATTAAAATTACAATAACAATAGTGACAACAAATCTAAAAATAGATAACATGTTTGGTATATTGCGTTTCATATATTATTTCCTTATCTAATAGCCGATCCTGTAAGCCATGTTTTGTCGAGGATGATAATTTATCTAAGCTTTCGCCTACCTTAATCAGTTGAATTCCTTCTTAAGATTTCCCTTACCAAAATTTAGGTTTCTTACTTGCGGGGCTTTCCAACGTTTCACTTTAGAATTTCTTCTAACTTCGTCACTGTGGAGCTTTACAAAATAGACCATGAGTTTCCTTTTAGGTCATCTTTCGCCGTTAGGAGTTTCACCTACCTAGGGTTATTTATTTCCCCTAGCACAAACACTACAGGCATCTCAGCACTGTGCAAGCATGGACTTTCCTCTAACTAAATAAATTAGCCAGCAATCATCTAGATCGGCGTTTTTATTATATCATTAATTTTATTAATTTAGTTTAGATATACTTAATAAACTAAATAGTATTAGGATCAACGCCTAACTTAAATAAAGCAGCTTCTAAAGCAGAGATTCTTTTTAAATAATCCAAGTTATTTAAAGAAGCATTTTCGTTATCAGAAATATTCTTTAATTTTTCTGACATAACTGCTAAATCAGCTTCTACTTTTGATAATCTTTTATTTAACATTTCATTTAAATTAGAAAGTTCACTTATTTTGTTTTCACTAGCTTCTTGATAAGCTTGCATTGTCTCATAATCTGAAATAACAGTATCTAAAAAAGCATCTACTTGCATAGCGTTATATCCAGGTTTATTTCCTTCAAATTGTTTATGTAAAATTTTATTTGAATCCAATTTTAATTGAAGTGGCATAATTTTTTCCTCCAAATCTATTTAATTATAAATCATAAAAATATATTAATGAACAAAAGCGAAACTTGTTTCGCTTTAAAGAAGTATAACACTTCTTTATCTTTAAAAGATAATATATGTCATAAATATACATATATTCTTCTAGGTGATGTTAGACCTCTACTCATTTGAAAGTTATATCTTTTGTTTGAG
>CAVHUN010000018.1:0-13361 GCA_963639175.1 uncultured Prevotella sp. | reverse complement strand
CTCTAATGAACTTTTAAAATCTTTATGAACTTTTTTTAATTTCATAATAGTTCATTCATATTATCATTATTAAGCACATTAAAAATCTTCAATATTTATAAATGAAAAATTACTATTATCTAGTTTTCATACAAAGCGAGCATTTCCATGTATTCTTCATATGAATTTTCTAGTTCTTTTTGCTTAGTTTCTAATTCTTGCATTTTTGTAAAATCAGAATAGTTTTCTTCTTTTTCCATTTCTAATTTAATTTCAGATATATCTTCTTCTATTTTTGTAAGCTTGTCTTCTATCTTATTTTTAGATAATCTAGGTCTTTTCTTTTCTTCGTGTTTATTGACGTATTTTACTTGTTGTACACCTGGTTTTAAAGCTTGTTGATTTAATAATTCTTCATCTTTTTGTTTAAATATAGAATCTAAAACATCAACTTTAAAATCTGAATATCTTCCTTCATATAAATAAGCTTTTTTATCTTCAAAATATAAAAGTCTATTACAAAGAGAATCGACAAAATATCTATCATGGGAAACTGCAATTAAAGTACCTTCATAATCATTTAAAGCATCGATTAATTCTTGCTTTGTAAACATATCAAGATGGTTTGTAGGTTCATCTAATATCAATAAATTGTATTTATGAAGAACTAATTCTGCAAAGACTACTCTCATTTTTTCTCCACCAGATAAATTATCGACAATCTTTTGATCATCTTCATAAGAGAAATTGTATTTTCCTAAATGGTCATAAACTTCTTGATCAAGCATCGATGGAAATCTATCTTTAATGTAATCAAAAATAGTACAATTCCCTGAAATATTAATTCCATCCTGTTTTAAATATCCTACATTCAATTCAGCTAACATATCAATTTTTCCACTTATAGGAGGTAATTGATTTAATAATGTCTTAATAAAAGTAGACTTTCCAGAACCATTTTGTCCCATGATTGCTAATTTATCATTACCATACAAAGTAAAATTGATATTATCTACCAAGATATTTTCTTTTGAATATCCAATACTTAAATCTTTAACTATTAATAAATGTTTACCTTTTCTAGTGTAACCATCTAAATTCATATTGACTTTATTTTTTGTCAATATTGGCTTATCAATCATCTTTTGTTCTAGTCTAGCTAACTTTTTCTCTCTATCATGAGCTCTAGAAGCAAATCTAGGTTTTGGCATATAAAATTTAATAAACCACTCTAATTTCTTAGCTTCTTGTTGTTGTCTTTTATATAATTCTAATCTTTGTTGATATCTTAAAACTTTTTCTTTTGAATAATAATCGTATCCACCATTATAAATTTCTAAGTGCTTTTGCTCTAATTCCATGACTTTATTTGCTAAAGAAGAAATAAAATATCTATCATGAGAAACAAATAAAATTGCGCCTTGATAAGACTTTAAATAATCTTCTAGCCATTCAATTGTATCAATATCAAGATGGTTTGTAGGTTCATCTAAAACTAATAAATCAGGGTTAATTAACAACAATTTAATAAAAGCTACTTTCATTCTTTCCCCACCAGAAAAAGAAGAGATCTTTCTTGAATAATCTTCTTTTTTAAATAAGAATTTAGAAAGCATCATATCTATTTTATATTTGTAATTATATCCACCCAAAAAAGAAAATTGTTCTTCTAATTTAGCGTATTGACTTGCTAATTCATCTGAATATGAAGATGCTAATTTTTGACACATATTATTTAAATTAGTCTCCATTTCAATTAAATCTTTATATGTTAATAAAGCTTCTTGATATAAAGTGTTATCTAAATTAGAAATAACTTCTTGAGATAAATATCCAATTTTATAATCTTTAGAAACAACTACATTTCCTTTATCTGGATGTAATTGACCAATCAAAAGCTTAACAATAGTAGATTTACCAGTTCCATTAGGACCAATAAGAGCTATTGAATCTTTTGAATTGATATCAAATGATACTGGTTCAAATAAACCTTCTCCATTATATTCTTTTACTACATTTTGAAATGTACAAATTATCATCTATTTTATTCAACCTTATCTATTACTATATTTTCTAATTTCACCTTTTCTTTTGAAAAAGTAAAGCCATTGTAGACTTCTTCTTTTAACAAAGTGAAATCTTCATCTTTATTTGTATATAAAGTACAAATAGTTTCACCCTTAGATGCATATTCTCCTGGTTTTTTATCAATATAAATACCAGCTGCATAATCAATGCTATCTTCTTTTGTAGCTCTTCCTGCTCCTAATTTCATAGCAGATATTCCTAATGTTAATGCGTTAATATGTTTAACATATCCATCTTCTTTAGCCTTAATTTGATAGACATATTTTGTCTTTTCAAATTTAGAAGGATCATCAACATAAGAAACATCACCTTTTTGAGCAATAACAAATTGTCTAAATATTTCAAAAGCTTTGCCATTTTTAATATTTTCTTCTAACATTGCTCTAGCTTGATTAATTGAAGAAGCTAATTTAGCTTGTACTAACATAGTTGAACCACTTGATAAACAAATTTCAACTAAATCAGAAGGACCATGTCCTTTTAATGTGGCGATAGCTTCTTTTACTTCTATGCTATTACCAATTGCTCTTCCTAAAGGATTTTCCATGCTAGTAATTTCAGCTTTAGTATCTTTAGAAAAATATTTTCCAATTTCTACCATAGTAGTTGCTAATTTTTTAGCTTGTTCAACACTTTTCATAAATGCGCCTTCACCAAATTTAACATCTAATAAGATAGTATCAGCTCCACTAGCTAATTTTTTAGACATGATTGATGAAGCAATTAAAGGAATTGAATCAACTGTACCAGTGACATCTCTTAAAGCGTATAATTTTTTGTCTGCTGGGTCTAAATTAGCAGTTTGACCAATTATTGCCATACCAACATCATTTACTTGTTTAATAAATTCTTCTTCAGTTAAGTAAATATTAAATCCTGGAATAGATTCTAATTTATCTAATGTGCCACCAGTATGGCCAAGTCCTCTTCCAGACATCTTTGCTAATTTAGCACCACAACTTGCAACTAATGGTCCAAGTACTAATGAGACTTTATCTCCTACTCCACCAGTAGAATGTTTATCTACTTTTACCCCGTTAATTTTAGAAAGGTCTACTATATCACCTGAATTTAACATGGCGTTAGTTAAATAAAATGTCTCTTCTTTATTCATTCCGTTTAATAAAATTGCCATCAATAAGCTTGAAACTTGATAATCAGGAATTTGATTTTTGACATATGAATCAATAAAGAATTCAATTTCTTGCTTACTTAATTCTTTTTTATCTCTTTTTTTAATAATAATATCGACCATTCTCATATTATTTACCTTCTTTTCTACACCTTTTAATTATATATTTTTTAATCCATTATTAAAAGTATGCCACTAATTAAATGACATACTTTCTTACTAGTTTGATTTTTAAATTATTCAGCAGAAATTACTAACCATCTATCGTTATTATCACCTGTATTATTATCGTAAATTCTAATAAATAAAGTGACAACTTTAGTCTTTCCAACATATTTTAAAGTGGAATCTTCATTGATAAAATTGTAAATTAATTGTTGTCCTTCAACTGGGCAAACTAAGGCGTTTTCAAATTTAAAATCATCACAAGCTTCTCCACCAGAGAAAGTGACACCAGGTCCACTAATTTGATTTGATACTAAACTGTTTGGTAATTTTCTTAAATCGCCATGAACAAATTCAATTTTTGAATCTTGAGCAATTTCACCTTGCCAAACATATTCTTCACAATGATACAATTCTGAGAATAATCTTCTAAATTGATATTTAGGTGCAACCTTTCTTTTTCCAATCTTAATATAAAGATCGACAAAATCTTCACCAAATGTTGATTTAATAACATCTTTTTTAACTGTCTTTGACATTTTATAGCCCCCTTTTAATATATAACCATTTTAACACATATAAAAATTAATATATAATATTATTTGTATGGAACAAGATTTTTACGCATATTTAAAAAATTATTTAGATGATAATTTTATAAATCAGTTAAAAGAAAGTATGAATTCTACTAAGCCAGCTAAAGGCTTTGTTTTAAATACGAATAAAATATCAATTGAAGATTTTAAAGCTAAATATTCTTATTTTGAACAAGATAAGAATATTCCATATTTATTTAGATACGATCAAGATAAATACCCTCTTGGAAAATCCTTACTCCACGAATTAGGTGTTATTTATATTCTTGACCCAGCTGGGGTAATTATTTCTACTTTAATTGATAATTCATACCAGCGTTTTGTTTTAGATATGTGTGCTGCTCCAGGAGGAAAAACTATTTCATATGCTATTTCTCATCCAAATGATTTAATAATTGCAAATGATTATTCCCCTTCTAGAAGTCAAGAATTAGCTAAAAACATAGAAAGACTAGGTTTAGGAAATGTCGTAGTTACTTCTTATCCTCCTTCTTATTTTAAAGATATATATTCAACTATGTTTGATGTAATTATTTTAGATGCACCATGTTCAGGAAATGGAATGTTTAGAAAAGAAGAAAAGATGGAATTAGACTGGTCAATTGAAAAAGTAAATAAATTATTACCAATTCAAGATGACTTATTAAATACAGCCTCTTGTTTATTAAAAGAAGGTGGAAATTTAATTTATTCAACTTGTTCATTTTTAAAAATGGAAGATGAAGATAGATTAATTAAATTCTTAAATGACCATAAAGATTTTGTAATGGAAGAATTTAAAATGGAAGATTCTTATTATAAAGGCGAAATAAATGGTAGTATTCATCTATTTCCAAATAAATATAAAGGTGAAGGACATTTTATTTCCTTATTAAAAAAGCAAGGTCAAATAACACCTTCTACTTTCAATTATAAAAACAGCACATATAATAAAAAATACAACTTATATGAATTTGAATATAAAAACAATCAATACGGATTAAAAGTCTTTACTTCTAGTCTATTAAAATTGAATTCTAATAAAATAGGCGTAAAAATATCTGATAATTCTAAATTTGCTAAAATCAATCTAGATTATAACTTAGCTAGATACCTTGATTCATCTTCTTCCATTCAATTAGATGAACAAGAAGCTATCAATTATATTAAAGGTGAAGAATTAATAACTAAAGATAAATCTAAAGATGGAATATGCATTTTAAGTTATGATAATTTCAATATTGGATTTGCAAATAAAAAAGGCAACAAACTTAAAAACTGCTATCCAAAAGGCTTAAGAAAGAATCTTATTAAATTATAAAGCATATTTTTATTCTCTTCTTGTTTTAAATGCTATCCTTTTAATATAAGGAGATATTTTAAAATGAGAGAAATTACTTTAAAAATAGATGGTATGAGATGCAACATGTGTGAAGAACATGTCAATAACGAAATTAGAAAATTAATAGATGTAAAAAAAGTAAAATCTAATCATTTAAAAGGCGAAACAGTATTAGTAACAAAACAAGATGATATAGATATAGATAAATTAATAAATGGAATTAATGCCACTGGTTATAAAGTCTTATCTTTTGAAAATAAAGAATATACTAAAAAAGGATTATTTTCCTTTTTAAAGAAATAATCCTATTCTACGCTTTTTAAAGATTCAGCCATGTTGATTTTCTTAGCCTTGAAATTTAAAACAATACTAACTAATAAACTAGTTAAAAATGAAATCAAGAAACCAATTAAATAAGTAGTCCAATTAATATGGTAAATAAATGTCAATAAATCAGTTTTATTTACCGCCATAATTAATACAGTTAATGGATAACCTAAGAAAGTTCCAATTAATGAACCAATTAATGAATCTAACCCAATCTCATATGTTAAAGTCTTAGATATTTCACCAAAATGGAAACCTAAGACTTTTAATGTGGCTATATCTCTAGTTCTTTCTGCAACATTTAGACTTGTTAAATTATAAATAACCACTATACATAATAAAATAGCGAATGTCTTTACTACATTAGTCATAGACGCAATTGAAGACAATAAATTATTAGCGTCTTTATAATAATCATCTAAAGTTTTTACGCTTTTATATTCATTTGTTTGATTTAATTTTTCAGCATAAGTAGAAATATTAACATTATCTTTTAAATTAATAACATACTGAGTTGGTTCAAACTTAACATTTAAGCTTTCATAATAAGCATAAGTATCGATAATGCCATGGAAAATACTTGATTTAAATATAGAAGTAACTTTTCTAAGATAAATGTTTCCGTTAATAATAACTTTCAAATCATCGTTTAATTTAACATTTATTTTATTAGCGCTATTTTCATCAATACTAATTCCACCTTCTTTATCATATTCAACTTGAATATAACTTGAAGAAGAAGTAACTACATACATAGTAGTATCAAAATTTGAATCATAAGATAAACTAACTGGATAAGAAGTCATCTTTTCAGCATGTAAAACATCTTCATCTTGATTTAATTTATCTAATAATTCATCAGAAAAAGTATTAGGAACTGCTACAACATCCATATGTCTATTAATAGACATATCTAAATTAACATCATAATTTAATGTGTCCATAATACCAAAACCAGAAACCATAAGTGCAGTACACCCTGCCATACCTAATATGACCATAATAGTTTTAACTTTATTTTTAAATATATTTCTAATAGCCATTCTAAATTCAATAGAAGTCAACTTAGAATAAATAGAATTCTTATTAGCAACTCTTTTCTTAGGCTTAATAGCTTTAGGTCGTAAAGTATCAACTGGTTTTTCTTTAATAACATTATAAGAAACCGCAAATGAACAAATACCAGCTAATAAAACTAATAAAGTTAGTACTAAAATTGTAATACCATGGAAAAATCTAGGACTTGAAGAAGGTAAATCCCACAACATATTATATTTAACATTCATTACTTGCGGAATTAATAAAGGCCCTACAATAAATCCTAATAATCCACCTATAAAACATAAAATCACACCATAAGAAATATAATGAATATAAATAGATTTTTTAGGCACGCCAATAGCTTTTAAAATACCAATTTGAGAACGTGATTTAATAATCATCTGCGATAAAGTAGTAAGAATAATTAATATAGAAACTAAAAAGAAAATAATAGGAAATACATATGTTAATTGCATAGCTTGACTAACATCTTGATTTAAAGCTTGATAACTTACTAAAGATTCTTTCTTACATGCAATAATTAAATTATTCTTCTCTTTTGATTGATAATAAGAATTAACTTGATCAATTACAGCTTGAGGAGAATTAGTCTTAATTACATATTGATTAGTTAAATAGCCTAACCCACTAGTAATATATGATTTAATTTCATTTTTATCTATGTATTCTTCTAAGCTAGATATATCGTAATTTTCTTCAATTAAAGAATAAAAACTAGAAGAAATAATATCAAAAGATGTATCAACTATAGTATTTGAAAACTTGCTAGATTGAACACCTTCAGGATGATACATAATTCCACTTACTTCAAATTTCAATTTAACATTATCATTAAATAAAACATTTTCTTTTCCATCTTTTACTAACTTAGAAAAGATTTCCTTAATTTTATCTACAGTAATATTGATTTCAGGAAGTCCAGGAATATTTGGCAATTCTTCTTTAATCTGCTGATTTACTTTTTCTAATATAGAAGGAAGCATAGTTAATATATAATTGCTAATTTCAATTTCCATTTCATCATTAACTTTTACATTGTAGGTCTTAGCAAAAGTATTCATGATCATAAATCCAGCACTACCTTGTATGATTACTGGTTTAGAAATAGTAGGATTTACGTCTTTATGAGCAATTAAATAAGTTGATTTAGTATTGTTATAAGTAGCAGAATCTTTTAAAACTACATTTCCTGTATAATACATTCTTTCTTCTAAAGAAGTAATTTCACTAATTTCACTTATTTTAGCCTTATCATCGCTAGTTAAATTTGTTGTAGTTACATATACATCCCCAAAATTAGTCTGCTCATATAAATCATTTTGTCTTTTTTCTAAATTATATGCATTAGAAGTAAGACCAGCAAATAAACAGATAGCTAAAAAAGATATAGCAATAATAGAAACATATTGCTTGATATTTTGCTTGATATTTCTAAAGAGTTCTTTAGATAAAATTTTATTCAAGTTTTTGTTTTTTACCATACGATATCTTCAATATCTTTCTTTCTTTTGAATTTGCTATTTTCAACAATTTGACCATCTTGAATTCTAATTAATCTAGTTGCAATATTAGCCAAAGAAGAATTGTGAGTAACAATAATAACAGTAGTCTTTAATTTAGAAGATAAAGAATACAATAATTTAATAATACTAGTACCAGTTTTTGAATCTAAAGCTCCAGTAGGTTCATCGCACAATAATAATTTAGGATTTTTTACAATAGCTCTAGCAATAGAAACTCTTTGTTGTTCCCCTCCAGATAATTGACTAGGATAATTGTTAATTCTATTTTCTAAGCCGACTTCTTTTAAAGCTTGTTCACTTGATAAAGGATTTTTTACAATTGAGCTAGCTAAAGCGACATTTTCATATGCTGTTAGATTTCCCATCAAATTATAAAATTGAAAAACAAACCCAATATCAAATCTTCTAAAATCTTCTAATTGCTTATTAGAAGCCTTACCAATATTCTTACCATCTAAAATATAATCACCACTAGTAATAGAGTCCATTCCACCAAGTAAATTTAACAAAGTAGACTTACCAGCCCCAGAAGCGCCTAAAATAACTACAAATTCCCCTTTATTAATATTGAAACTTGCATCTTTTAAAGCGTGAACTACATTTTTATTAGTGCCATAATCTTTACACATGTTTTTAACTTCTATAAAAGCCATATTTTTTTCCTTTTTTTCAAAAAATATTGTACTAAATTTATATAAAATATACTATAATAAATAAGCCAGTTAGAAAAAATCTAATTTGGAGTCAGAATATTTACACAATTTTAAAAACCGAAAAAATATTATTAAAAAGTTATTGACTATTACTAAGTTAATTGATAATATAAATAAGGCGCTTTTAAAAGGACGTTTAGCTCAGCTGGGAGAGCATCGCCTTTACACGGCGGAGGTCATAGGTTCGAGCCCTATAACGTCCACCATTTAAAAAGTGTTAGAAATTCTGAAATTGGAAGAATAGCGAAGAGGCTAAACGCGACGGACTGTAAATCCGTTCCTTCGGGTTCAGTGGTTCGAATCCACTTTCTTCCACCACTTATTGTTGGGGCATAGCCAAGCGGTAAGGCATCAGACTTTGACTCTGATATGCACTGGTTCGAATCCAGTTGCCCCAGCCAATAATATCAACTTAATGATCCATTAGCTCAGCCGGTAGAGCACTTGACTTTTAATCAAGGGGTCTGGGGTTCGAATCTCCAATGGATCACCATTTAGGAAATATAGAGTCTTCTAAAAAAGGCTCTTTTTTCATGCTTAAAAAGAGCAAATTTAAAAAAGAACCTCCCCGTTAAGGAAAGATTCTTAATTTAATTTTTATAAAATTTGTAAATATAAACTTTATCTATTAATAAGATTTGCCATCAATTGTTACATAACAAATGTTGTTAAGATGACTATCTATATCATCTAATGATACACTTGTTCCGTTATCAAAGAATGTGCAATTTTCTAATGTAACTTCAGCAACTGACCAAATAGCAAGATAATATTGATTATTACCTGGTTTATTTGTACTTATATCAAATTTACAATTTTTGAAATTGAGAACACAATTTTCAAGTTCTTCTTCAAGATTTATGTTATAGCAACCATTGCTTTCACTTGTGCTAAATTTATTTTTTCCAATTAATGTACAATTTTCAAAAGTTGCAGTTGTATTTGAATCTTTTAAACATGCACACATATATCCTTCTATAGTTGTGTTACGGATAATTAAATCAGTTTTACCATAATTATCACCAAATGAATATATCGGATAATATAAGCAAGAAGCTGTACAATCATCCATTATTATAGTCATATCAACATTTTCAGAATATCCAATTATACGATTATAGCCGCCTGATGTAGGCCCTTGAAGATTAACACTAACAAATTGAGCTCTTGTTTCTACAGTATTTTTGTAAATATTTATCATTCTACCACTATCAATATTTTCAGCATCTGAAGTTTTAAGTGTTGCGCCATTTCCAACAATTGTTACATCTCCACCAAGATTAAAACGGGATACAGTTATATCATTATTTAAGATAATATATTTTGCTCCAGAATCTTCATTATCTAAAGCATTTTTTAATTCAGTTTCTGTTGAAACAATATAACATTTATTTGCTGTTTGCTCACCACTAACTACTCCGCTTGCATGAACTATAGGGGTTCCACCAGGATAATTTGCAGCTAAATCTTGATAAATTTTTACCATTGTAGGAACTGTGATTTTAGAATCTCCAACCCAACCTTCAGTTATTCCGCCATCAGTATGTGTTAAATTAAACACAACATCACTTGAAACAGTAGTTTCACCAGATCTAGCTAAAATTCCAACACCATTAGTAATATTAAATATACCAGCGTTAACTTCTACAACATCACTATTTGCAACGTAGATACCACATGCAATATATCCTTTAGATTGGATATTTCCATTGAATGTACCACCATTAACAATAATATGACTTCCACCATTGCCTTTTGTACCTTGTGTACCCAAAACCGCATTATCTTTAGAAGTATAAGTACCACTATTAATAATTGTTGTACCTTTACCTTCTGTTGTTACGCAAAATTCTTGGGCTGTTACATCCAAATTATTAAGAGTGAGTGTACCTTCATTTCTAGATTCTAATACCCATTTACCAGTTATTTTTCCGTTATTAATAGTAACATTTGCATTACTACCAGTTGATTCAAATGCCATATTAGGTGCACTAACATTATGTCCATTCAAATTAACAATTACATTTTTGCTGATACTAACTGTGCTAGAAAGAGTCAAATCTGATTTTAATTCAACATAGCCATCTTCTTTAACTGCTTCTTTAAGTTCAGCTTCTGTTGATACAGAAGTATACTTTGTAGAATCAGAGATAATGTTTAATGGTACGGGAGTTGAATTTTTACTTGAGGTAGCTTTACTATCATATA
Source organism: uncultured Prevotella sp. (assembly GCA_963639175.1). Lineage (GTDB taxonomy): Bacteria > Bacillota_I > Bacilli_A > RFN20 > CAG-288 > Scatoplasma. Next base: position 2,247 of record CAVHUN010000018.1, on the reverse strand, counting down.
TACCTAAACATCCCTTATAATAAACGCCTTTTGAATATGAAATAGCAGTATTTGAATCTAATTCATAAGGTAAACCAGAAATATTTCTAGCAATTAAAGTAAATGTAGACATATTTTGGCTAAAGTCAGCACTATCATCTTGGAATAATACAATTGTACTATATGGATCAGTCGCGGAATTATTAGTTGGTTCAACTAAAGTAGTACCTGAAACATCTACTCTAACCCCAATTGCCTTATTTGTATTAGATAATCTAACTGGTTGAGTGGTTACAAAGTCATCATTCTTATATGTGTTATTAGTAATATCAATATTTGCATAATCTTCAAATGCATACATATTGATAACATTATGAGTCATACTTGTACAGTCAAATGTATTTCCACTAATTACAGCAGATTTAATCTTTGGAGTTTGACCATAATTGAATTCAATAAAGTTATATACAGCCTTACTTGATTCTAATCCATTGTTCAAGACAAATTCATTATTAACAATTTCAACTTCATTTGTACCAATAGGTAAATATGCATTGCCACTTCTTGCACCATCAGCAACATAATAACAATTCTTCATAGTAAACTTACCAGAAGTGTTATTTACAAAGATTCTACCTTTAACAGCAATTGAATCTAATGTAGCTTCCCCAGTAATTGTGATATCACCAGTAACATTAAATTGAACTGTACTTGCAGTATTAGCATTTAATCTTCTAGCACTTCTACTTGTAGAATCTACTTTTTTATAGTTACCAACAATTGTAGCGCCTTCACCAATAGTTACATTATTAAATTCTACTGAAGCACCTTCTTCAATAACTAAAGTACTATTGCTTGATAAATTTAAATCATAGTTAGAAACAGTAACATCTTTTGAAATGACAACTTTACTAGAATCACCATCAACTGTTAAAGAAGGTTTAGTATCAGAATCTCCACCATTTAAAGTACCACTATCAATTACAGTTAATTCTTTAGCAGTAACTTCAATTGATTTAGTAACTTTTTCATTTTGAGCAACACTAATTTTATTTGAAGTACCATCAATCTTAATTGTTGAAGTACTTGTATCTGCATCGTTATCTCGAATTGTTGATTTAGCAAATCCCTTAAAATGAGCACCGACTATAAAGCCGTTCTTTTGCATCTTCTTTTCAAATGTTACATTTCCATCTTTTTTGTATTCAATAGTAGTCTTCCAACCATCAAATGTATAAGAATCTAAATAATAGTCACTTGATTCAGGAACAAATGTGAAATTAACGGATGCACCTTCAATAGCACTACCAACATCTACAGTAATATAACCATATGAGGAAGGTAAAATTGTATTACTCCAAGCAGTTGCACCTGTGGCACCAGTATCGCCTTTATCGCCTTTAACTCCATTAGTAACAGTAAATGTTGAAGATTTACCATCAGAGTATGTAATTGTATATGTATCTACATTGTCTTGAATACTAGTTTTTGTAACACTTGTAATTGATACACCATTTGTACCATCTGTACCATCATTACCTTTTTCGCCTTTTTCACCAGTAGCTTTTACATTTGTACTTGTTCCATTAACACACCAATAGCCATTAGCATCAATTGTGATTTCAGGTGTTTTACCATTTTGGCCATCTGTACCATCTTTTCCTCTAGGAATAGAAATTTCTGATGTTGCTTTATTTGAATATGTAATTGTATAAATATCAGCGTTAGATGCTGTATCATAGCTTTTCCAAGTTACATTTACAATTGATACACCATCTGTTCCATCTTTACCATCTGTACCATCTTTACCATCTGTACCGTTTGTACCAGCTTCACCTTTTTCACCAGGGTCACCTTTATCTCCCTTGTCACCTTTATCGCCTTTTGCTCCAGTTGCTCCAGTATCACCTTTATCACCTTTTGCACCTGTAGCTCCAGTTGCACCAGTATCGCCTTTATCGCCTTTAATAGATGCTAACCATTCTTCATAAGACAAGGTTCCACCATTTTCAATATATGCTTGATAAACTTGGTCGATATTAGTAGCTGATACATTCGATTCAATACTTACATCTTGACCACAGCTAACTAATCCAACTAGTCCTGCTGTTAATGTTAACACACATAGGAATTTACTTTTGTTTTTCATATTAAGTTTTTCACTCCTTCCATTAAGTACTTATATTTTAGTATTTTTTATTAGAAATAAAAAATACTTTTTGTGAAAAATCAATAAAATTTTATATTGTGTACCAAAATATTCTCTTC
>CAVHUN010000017.1:0-6208 GCA_963639175.1 uncultured Prevotella sp. | reverse complement strand
GAACATTCTATTATTTATCATTTAATTAATTCAAATAACACATTTATGGAATTGTTAAAAGAAGGAACTGATGTTTCTTTTAAAGATGCTATAGATTTATATAATAGAAATAATTCAGATGACATTGATCCTAAAAAAGATGATGAAACTGAAGAAGAATATCAAGAAAGATTTATTAAATGTTATGTTGATAAACTTTATGTATCTCCTGGAATGAAACGTCCATTAATTCAAGCATTTAAAATAACTAAAGAGTTAGAAAAAATAGTTAAAGCTCCAATTGATGAATTCTATATTGAATGTAATAGAGAAAATAGTTCTGATAAGAAAACAAAAGATTCTAGAAAAAAGCAATTTTTAAATTTATATAAAGATGCTAAAGAAATTACTATTGAATTAAATGAGTTAAATGAAGAATTAAATAAATTAGATGAAAGTGAATTTAGAAGTGATTTAATTTATTTGTATTTCACTCAGATGGGTCGTGATATTTATACAGGCGAAAAAATCGACTTAGATGATTTAAGAAGTGGAAAACATAACTATGATATTGATCATATTTATCCTCAAGCCAAAATTAAAGATGATAGTATAAATAATAGAGTTTTAACTAGAAAAGATAATAATATTAAGAAGCAAGATGAATATCCAATTCCTTATAATAGATTTACAAATTGTGATTTGAAAAATGTTAGAGAATTTCAAAAGCAATTACTTGATAAAAAATTAATTACTCAAGAAAAATATGATAGATTAACTAGAAAAACTGAATTGAGTGATGATGAAATTTATAACTTTGTTTCTAGACAAATTGTCTTTACTTCTCAAAGTGAAAAAGCATTAAAAGATGTATTATTAATTTCAAATAAAGATAATAATCCAAAAGTAGTAATGTCAAAAGCTGGTGTAATTTCTGATTTTAGAAAAGAATATGATTTACTTAAATCAAGAGACGCAAATAATTTACATCATGCTCATGATGCTTTCTTAAATGTTGTTGTTGGAAGAATGGTTGATACTTATTTTGGTAATGTATTTAGAAGAATGCATGATGGTACTTTTAATCATAAGCAAACAACAAATATCTCTAAAATATTTAGTAATTATGATAACAAAGATAAAGAAAATGTATATGATTCAGATGGTAATTTAGTTTGGAAATATGAAAATAATGAAACTTTAAATTATATAGGAAAAGAAATATATACAAATCATAATATGTTAATTACAACAAGAACATATAAACCAACTCAATTATTTAATAAAATAACAATACAACCAGCTTCTAGTTTTGATAAAAATTCTAATACCGCATTATTAACTAAAGCTACATTATTGAAATATGGTTCAAAAGATGAAGTGCTAAAAAAATATGGAGGATATTTGGGCTTGAGATTTAGATTTATGCTTGTTGAATCAACTTCTATAAAAAAGAAAAAAGAAGTTGTAAAAACTCAAATAATTGCTGTCCCAACCATTTATAAACTTGGCACAAGTGAATTTGAAGAATTTGTTGCTAAAGAATACGGATTAAAACAATATGTAGTTAAAATTGAAACACTTAACACTAATACTGTATTTGAATCAAATAATTCCAAATTTTATATATCTGGTAAAGATTCAAAGAATAGTTTTTATATAACTAATATAAAAGAATGCTTTTATTCTGAGAAAGAAATTGAAATTATAAAAAAAGTAACAAAAGTAGTTGACCTAATTGCTAAGAAGAAAATTAGTGATACTAACAAGTACTTAAAAGATAGAAATGATGTTGATTTGGATAAATTTGTAATATCACCTGCTAAAAATGAGAAATGTTCAGAAATTTCAATATGTAGAAATGAATTAATTTATTTATTTGATTGTATTATGAATAAATTAAAAAATGATATGTATGAATATTTTAGTACTGCAAGAACAGTCTTATTAAATAAGAGGGATGATATCATTAAAATGAATTTATTAGATTTTTCGAAAATTATGAGTGAAATTTTAAAAATAGCAAAGTCTAAAGGGGAAACAGCAAATTTAAGTGCAATAGGAGGTAGTAAGACTGCTGGTAAATCGAGTTTAACTATTTCTAATATTCCATTTAAGATTGTTTATGAATCAGTAACAGGTTTCTATTCTAAAGTTGTTTATGAAAATAAAATAGATAAGTAAAATGGGATTTAGAACTGTAGTTATTAAGAATAGATGCAAGCTTGAGTATAGTATGAATTTTCTTATTGTAAGAACTCAAGATGGTGAAAAAAGAATTCATATAGGAGAGATTGAAGCTTTAATTATTCAATCTACTCAAGTTTGTATTACTTCTGCCTTGTTATCTTATTTAGCAGAAAACAATATCAATGTTATTATTTGTGATGCAAAATCTAATCCAATTTCTGAATTAATTCAATACAATGGAATTTACGATTCTAGAGATAAAATTGTAAGTCAATTTAATATTTCACAAGATTCAAAAGATAAATGTTGGCAATCAATAATAAAACAAAAGCTCATTAATCAAATGAGGGTACATAAAAAATATATTTCTTATGATGATGTAAATGAATTGTTAAATAGTTATATTGAAGATGTTCAAATTGGAGATGTTACTAATAGAGAAGGACATGGAGCTAAAGTGTATTTTAACGCTTTATTTGGTAATGAATTTTCAAGAAATTTAGAATGTGAAGAAAATATATATCTTGATTATGGATATACAATTATTCTTTCATGTTTTAATAGAGCATTAAGAAGCATAGGATATTATCCAGAATTAGGAATTCATCATATCGGCAAAACTAATCCATTTAATTTATCGTGTGATTTAATGGAGCCAATAAGACCATTAGTAGATAGTTTAGTTATTAGTAAAAAATTAAACTTAGAAAATTATAAAAGAGAATTAATTGATTTATTAAACTTATATGTTGAATATGATGGTGATCAAATGCATTTAGAAAATGCTGTTAAATTGTATTGTAAATCTGTGATGTCTTCTATGATTAATAATAAAATTGAAGATATAAAGTTTATTAAGTATGACATATAAATATATGAGATTAGTACTATTTTTTGATTTGCCAGTTGTAAAAGCTAAGCAAAGAAGTGATGCTCAAAAGTTTGTTAGAGAATTAAAAAAGTTAGGCTTTTATATGCTTCAAGAATCTGTATATGTAAAAATGAATGTTGATACATATCATAATGATGCTACATTAAAAAAGATTGAAGGTATAAAACCTAAAGAAGGATCTATATTTGCATTATCAGTTACAGAAAAGCAATTTAATTCTATGGCAATAATATTAGGTGAAGCAATTAGTGATGTAATTACTACAGATGATAGGTTATTAGAATTATGACATTAAAGATAAAAGGAATTGAACAAATATTAAATATTATTCCTGGTGAACCAATTGAATTAATAATTGAAAATAAGAAGCAATTCTACAATATTTCAAAAATAATGCTTGAATTAGATGAAGATGAAGTAGTTTTATTTGATTCTAAGATATTGAATAATTCTAAATATATATTAGTATTAACAGATTTATTAAATTTGAATCCAAATAATAAGAAAACATTAACTAGTAACTACAAAAATATAGAAAATTTAACTAGAAATACTGAAATAAATAATCAAATAATAGATTTGAATTCTAAAATATTATCATTATTAGAAGAAGTATCTTTAAATTTTAATTCTTCGATTACTTATGATAATCAAATCACATTATCCCAGTTATTAGAAGTATATAATTTTAAATATAAATATGATGATTTAAATTTTATTGATATGTTTGTATCTTATATAAAATCTATATGTTTATTTGAAAAATTTAAAATTGTATTTACTTATAATATTCAAGATTTTGTCGAAAATGATGAATTTAATCTATTAAATAAAGAATTAGGATATCTAGGAATAACATTAATAAATATGACATCTAAAAAAAGTGGATTATCATATAAAAATATTGTATTAATTGATAAAGATTTATGCGAAATATAAGATAAATGATATAATAAAAATGTGTCTACTGCCTTAGTAAAAGGAACGATTAAGCCGATATAATTAGTACAGAATTTGAGGTTTGAGAGTTAAGTAGATTACAGTCAGTCTTATACAAGGGCGTTTATAAAGTCACCCTTAGCCTGTTTGAGAGTTAAGTAGATTACAGTCAGTCTTATACCAAAACCATGTTTTTGGTATAGTGTTATAAGTTTGAGAGTTAAGTAGATTACAGTCAGTCTTATACAAGAGCAAGTAAAGAAAGCTATGGCGCAGGTTTGAGAGTTAAGTAGATTACAGTCAGTCTTATACTGTAGACTTAAAAAAGGGCATCTTAATGCCGTTTGAGAGTTAAGTAGATTACAGTCAGTCTTATACACACTTATTGAAGCATAGCCACTCTTAGTGTTTGAGAGTTAAGTAGATTACAGTCAGTCTTATACCGGCTTTATTTAATGCACTTTGAGTAGCGTGTTTGAGAGTTAAGTAGATTACAGTCAGTCTTATACAATTAAAAAAACTATTGACACGATTATTAGTTTGAGAGTTAAGTAGATTACAGTCAGTCTTATACAAACCGAATCGCCTTTTTGTGGTGCAGGTAGTTTGAGAGTTAAGTAGATTACAGTCAGTCTTATACTTTAAGAAAATGTTTTGAACCATACTAGATGTTTGAGAGTTAAGTAGATTACAGTCAGTCTTATACTCTTTCATGACTGATACATTAGCAAGTGGGTTTGAGAGTTAAGTAGATTACAGTCAGTCTTATACTTCAATTTTAATAGTAATAGTATCATTGAGTTTGAGAGTTAAGTAGATTACAGTCAGTCTTATACTTTGCCATTCTTTGGGTCTTTTGCTATAAGTTTGAGAGTTAAGTAGATTACAGTCAGTCTTATACTCTAAATTAGTCATTTTACAAATATCCCAGTTTGAGAGTTAAGTAGATTACAGTCAGTCTTATACATCACTTTTAATTATGGCTATTGGTGCTTGTTTGAGAGTTAAGTAGATTACAGTCAGTCTTATACATTTGGAAACGCTAGCGGTTCGGGTGGTTGTTTGAGAGTTAAGTAGATTACAGTCAGTCTTATACATTTGTTGCATTTACAACTTAAATTGAATGTTTGAGAGTTAAGTAGATTACAGTCAGTCTTATACGGCATTTTCCACCTTGATTTACTCATGGTCGTTTGAGAGTTAAGTAGATTACAGTCAGTCTTATACCTATACAACTACCAAATGTTAGTATCACTGTTTGAGAGTTAAGTAGATTACAGTCAGTCTTATACTGAGAATGTAATTAAGATTTCAGCTGATACGTTTGAGAGTTAAGTAGATTACAGTCAGTCTTATACTGACAACTCGAGTACATAATGCAATCGCTGTTTGAGAGTTAAGTAGATTACAGTCAGTCTTATACTATTTTTCGCGGTACGAATTAAAGAGTAATGTTTGAGAGTTAAGTAGATTACAGTCAGTCTTATACATGATATAGAGAGTATGAATGAACCTTGGGTTTGAGAGTTAAGTAGATTACAGTCAGTCTTATACTGATTAAGTGAATTATATATCTTTTGATACAAGAGAAATATTTAATTAAATATTATCGCTTCAAAAAGAAAAGTTAACATAGTTTTTCTTTTTGAAGCGATTTTTAAAATGAGTATATTTATTAATCTTTTAAAACCTCATCTAATATTTGTTCTTCATAATAAGGGATTAAAAAGTAATAATCTTGATTGTCTTTGTTGAATTTTAATTTGTAATAACCAGTAGTTTGAAAGCAGTTATTTTGATTATCTAATATTATTTTATATTTTCTAATTTGATATTCGCTTAGAGTTTGTTTATCAAAAGATGAATTGATTTTATATGAGATTGTAATATATTTTTCTTTTGATATTTGATTTACATTTATTTTTAATAATTGATAATCGTTTTGTAAATATAAATCATTTTCTTTTATATATATTTTGTATTTTTCTATTTTGTTTATTTTGTTAATTTTTACAATGTGATTATCGTTTTCATTTATGTAAGAAGGAACTAATATATCGATAATTTCATATTCTTGTGGTGTTTCTAGTTCTTTGTTTATTTTGTTTTCTATTTTTTCTTTGACTTTATCAAAATCCTTTTTGTTATTAGAATATATTTTATATTTTGAATAATCTAATATTAAAAATAATATAGATAATACAAATG
>CAVHUN010000016.1:0-4976 GCA_963639175.1 uncultured Prevotella sp. | reverse complement strand
TTATTTTTTTATAAAATTTGTTTTACTTTTTTAATTTTTTGTTCAATATTTTAATAATTTTTTAATACTTAAAATAATATTTTCAAGATTTTTATTTAAATAAATGTTAAATTAAGCGCTTTCTTTAAAGAAAATCTTTACAATATTATCGTTTTCTATTATAGTATGCGTATCACTTACAAGCTAAGTGTACATATCATGTCACAAAAGTAGAGGCGCAATTTACTAAGAGTATATATAATTTGCCTAGCAAGCAATAAATTATATAAAAAGGAGTAATTGCCGAAAGGAATTAGTAGCTAAACTAATTACCTTGGGTAGATTAATAAGATTAATCTAACTGTCACTTATATAAGTGGAGAGCTATTGTTGTGTTGGTTTTAATTTTAATATTAATATCAATAGGGCGATAGGTCATTGACTTATCCCCCTTTTATTTTTATGGCAAGTATGTAAGAAAGGAAATTATATTATGAAAAAAAATCTATTCGTCGTCTTAGCTAGCTTACTTGCTATATCTACTAGTTTAACTAGCTGTGATTCTACCACTTCTTCAAAATTAGCAATCGTTCATTTTGACCAATCTATTTTAGGAGATACTCAAAAAGATTTAGGAGTTTCTATCGCAGTTAAAAAAGGAAACAGTGAATTACAAACTGCTATTAATTCCGCTTTAGATGAAATCTCTTCTGCTACTAGATTAGATTTAATGACAAAAGCTGTTACAAGATCTTCAGCTACTACAATTGAAAATGAAGAAGGCAAGCAAGTAATAACTACTGCTCCTTATGATTCTTCTAAAAAAGATTTAATTGTTGGTCTTGAATGTGATTATGCTCCATTTAACTGGACTGATACCACTGCTTCTACTTATTCTTGGCCAATTGATGGACAATCAAATCAATTTGCTGCTGGTTATGATATTTCTATTGCTAGATTAATTGCTGAAAAGTTAGATTATAACTTAGTAATTAGAAAATTAGCCTGGGAATCATTAATTCCTAGTGTTCAAAATGGCACAATTAATTGTGTTATTGCTGGTATGACAGATACAGAAGAAAGAAGACAATCTGTTGATTTTACTAATGAATATTATCGTTCTGAATTAGTCTTAGTAGTAAAAGAAGATTCTAAATATTATTCTAGTTCTAATGTCTCTTTATCTTCATTTGAAGGTGCTAAATTTGTCTCTCAAGTTTCTACAGTTACTGATGATGTAATTGAAAACTGGGTAAGTGAATTCAAAGTTACTCATTTATCAGCTATGGATACATTTGCAACTTGTGCATTAGCAGTTAAAAATGGCACAGCTGATGTTATGACAGCAGAACTCCCTGTTGCTCAAGCAATTGTAGGTTCTTCTAACTAATCTATGTTTTCATTTGAACATTTTAAAAGCTTAATTGAAAACTATTATCTTACTTTCTTAAATGGTCTTGCTACTACTTTAATTCTTGCAATAGTAGGAACAGCAATTGGACTAGTAATTGGAGTGTTATTAGCCTTTGTTAGAAACATGGAAATTAAGATAACTGATAATGCATTTATAAAAGGCTTAAAACACTTTTCTAAGGCCATTGTTGCTTGCTATGTCAATTTCTTTAGAGGCACACCAATGATGGTCCAAGCTATGATTATCTTCTTTATGACAAATATATGGACCTCTATGCAATCTACATGGATATTCAATGGATATTTATTATGTGGATTAATTGTAATTACTATTAATACAGGTGCATATATGTGTGAAATAGTAAGATCAGGCTTTAATGGAGTAGATAAAGGACAACTTGAAGGTGCTAGATCTACTGGTATGTCATATTTTCAAACTATGGTATATGTAGTAGCTCCTCAAGGTCTTAAAAACTCTATTCCTACCATTTTAAATGAATACATTGTTAATATTAAAGACTCTTCTGTTTTAAATGTTATTGGCTTAACTGAATTATATGCTTCAGTATCTATTGCAACAAACAAAAATTACTTTAAAGTAGAAGGCTTTGTAATAATAGCAATTATATATTTAGTATTAACATTATTAGCATCCTTTATAGTTAAATTAATATCTAGAAAACTAAGTGGTCAAAAATTAATTGTCAATCCATTTAAGCATTATATACCTACATTAAAGGAGATTGATTAATATGGCAGAATTAATATTAGAAGTTAAAAATCTAAGAAAAGACTATGGTACATTATCAGTATTAAAAGATATCTCCTTACAAGTCAATAAAGGCGAATGCATCGCCTTAATTGGCCCTTCTGGGAGTGGAAAATCCACTTTCTTAAGATGTATTAACTTACTTGAAACACCTAATGATGGACAAATAATATTCTATGAACAAGGTAAAGAACCCAAAAGAATCGATGATGCAGCCTATTATCAAATAAAAGATTTAAAATATTCATTAAAAGTTAAATATAAACAATTAAAACAAGAAAATAAAAAAGATGAAATAAAACCATTAAAAAAGAAAGTCAAAGCTCAAATCAAAGAACTTAAATCCACTCTTAATAACATAAATATTAACCAAGTGAGATCTAAGATCAACATGGTATTTCAATCATTTAATTTATTTAATAACTACACAGTTATTCAAAACTGCATCCTTCCTCAAGTAAAAGTTTTACATAGAAATAAACAAGAAGCCTATGAAATCGCAAAAAAGAACTTAAAAGCTGTAGGAATGGAAGATAGAATGAACTTTAGAATAAGTGACATATCTGGTGGGCAAAAACAAAGAGTCGCCATTGCAAGAGCTTTATGTATGAATCCAGATATTATCTTATTTGATGAACCAACATCAGCTTTAGATCCAGAAATGGTAGATGAAGTTTTAAATGTTATGAAAGACTTAGCAAAACAAGGCATGACAATGTTAGTAGTAACTCATGAAATGTCTTTTGCTAAAAACGTTGCAAATAAAGTAGTATTCATGGATAAAGGAATAGTAGTAGATCAAGGCACTCCAAAACACATCTTTGAAGAATCTACTAATCCAAGACTATTATCATTCTTAAGAAAAGAAGAAGTTAAATAAAAATTAACGCTGCTAAATAATTTAATCTAGTAGCGTTTTTATTTGATTAAAATATGATAATAATCTCTAACTTTACAGTATTTGTTTCTGTTTTTAATATCTAAAATTTTGATCTTTTATTATTTTAATCTATTTATTCTTTCTTTAATTATCTTAATTAATGTTTCTTTTTGACTAACTTCCATAAAAGATAATTCAACTTCATTAATAAATTTATCTTCAAAGCTTATTAAATAATTAATCATCTTATTCATAGCCTGATCACTTAATTCAATTGATTTTCCAAATTTAATAAAGTCTCCTCTTCTTAAATTTTGTTTCTTTCCATTTAAAGTTAATGCAACTTCTTCTTTATCTTCTTTCATAATAGCGTTTACTGGCACTAAATCATAACATGGAGATAAAACATATTTATTATCATTTTCAAGTAAAGAAAAGTTTTTTAAATGCATATCTGAATTACCTACAATAAAGCAAAAAATTAAGCGATAAAATAACTCACCTAAATCAAGTGAACTTTGTGATGAATATTGTTTTATTATTCTTGCACATTTTTCATATGAACCATGATATTTATCAATTGATAATCTTTGACCTAATTGACAAAAATCTTCCATAGCAATTAATTCAACCTTATCATCTTTAATAATTCTATCTATTCTTTTAGTAATATAAGCATATTCGCCTTTTTCAATTTCAATTAAGCCATGTGGTACTGTTTTTATATTAACCATGTTAGCTAATGACATTACTACCTGTTCACTTTCAGGCAATTTTTTAAAATCATCTACTTGAGGCTTTAATATATATCCACTAGGATAATTAACCAAAGTAAGTCTCTTTTTCTTACTGCTTGAACTTAAATTCAAAGATAATTTTTTCTGTACACCAGGAACTGTATATCCTAAAAACACATTATTTAAAGCAATCTCATCTAATTTCTTCTTTGTTAATTCTAAATCTGGCAATTCATTAGTACCAAAAAAGCTTTGTATGCATTTTTTATGCCACATACACTTTGAATCAGATGGAAGTTCTTTATTACAACATAGACATCTCATAATCTTTCACCCCTAATTGAAACATTACCAATAGAATCTTTACAACATACCAATAACAAACCAAATCTATCATTTTGATTAATTTTCCAATTCTTACTTACTACATCTAATAACCAACCCTCAGGAATAAGACCATCAAAAAAAGGAAATAAATAATTAGAATCATAGATTTTATTATCTAAAGGCATAGTAAGACTAACAGGTTTAGCATCCTTCATTTTTAAATATTCATCATCGTAAATAAATGAATATCCATCGCTAGTTTCATCAATAGTTCCAGCATATATATTATTTATATAGACAAATCCTCTACGTAATATTTCCATAATTATTTTTTCTCTTTCCTTGCAGGAACTAATTCATAATCAAACATTCCTAAAGCTTTATTTACTTTATCCATTTTTAAAGTCTTTTTCCCCTGCTCTAATTCTCTAATAAATCTAAGGCCTAATCCAGAATACATTGCAAACTGTACTTGAGTTAAATTAGCCTCTTTTCTTTTATTTTTAACAAATTCACCAATAATATTATCCATAATTATCACCTAATATTATTTTATACCCTATAAGGTATAATTTCAAGCACAATCATATAATTTATACCTTATAAGGTATAAATGAATAAAATATTACGCATATTACGCCAGCTAATTAAAATATTACGCCAAATATTACGCCTATTACGCTAGCATATTACGCCAAATATTACGCCACTCCATTAATAGAATTATATAAATCATCCATTTAAATAATTAATATTGATAACCAAATTTAAATTACTTGATACTACTCTAATTTAATTTTCAGCTTTTTAAAACCAGAACAAAAGCGAAATAAAATTTCGCAGTAAACACGGAAAACTCTTCCGTGTTTTT
>CAVHUN010000015.1:0-21285 GCA_963639175.1 uncultured Prevotella sp. | reverse complement strand
CTATCTGAATATGTTAGACAAAATAATCTAAATATAAGTACTTTTAGAGATTGGATGAGATTAGAATAAATTATGTGTAAAGTTTTTTCTTTTAATTCTAAATATAAAAACAAAAAAGAAGCAAAACATTTTAAATTTTGCTTCTATTAATAAACTAATTAATTATTAGTTAGCAAGAGTAACGCTTTCACCACTCCATCTATATGAAAATGCTGAATATGAATATGTGGCTATTTTATCAAATGAGAAATCTGAACTATGGACAATAAAATAAACTTTTCCTTCTTCATTATCTTTAGGGAATACTTTTTCTAAATCTAATGTAGTTTCAAAACTTACTTTTGTTTTACCTTCAATTTTATCTTTAGCAAAAACATAAAAACCAGTTTCTTCTAATGAAGTAGATGACATTGTTGGTTGAGAAAATGTATAACCAAAACTATAAGAATCTTTTAAAGTAATACCTTCACTAATATTTAAAGAACCAGTGATTTTAGAACCAGCTTTTAATGGACTGCTAATTGCATAAGATAAACTAACATCTCCATTTTGTATAAATAATGTGGAATTAAAGTCAAGTCCTCCACAGCTAGTAAGACATGTTAATAAGTACAAGCTTGTAGATAATAATAATTTTTTCTTCATAGTATTTTCCTTCTTTACGATTTAATTATATTACATTAAATAAAAATTAAAAATGCTAAATTTCAAAAATGAATTAATATATAAGTAAAGGAAGATATATTAAAGATTTTTATAATGTTTTATTTAAATGTTAGAATATTTTAGGAGAAATTGGTTATGTTTAAAATAAGAAACGATAAGAAAGAAGAATTTAAAAATCAACTTCAAGAAATAACAAATTATAAAATTGAATTATTAGATGTAATTAAACATATTTCAACGAGTGAAATCTTTTAATCCAGTCTTTTCAATAATTATTGAAAGATTCAATAAAAATGAACTTTATATAAACAAGGTAAATACATAAAAAATTAAATATATAGGTGATAAATATGGAATATACAATTAGAGAATTAAAAAATGAAGACATTGAAAAATTGTCTTTAATAATGCAGCAAGCATTTTTAAATAAACCATGGCAAGAGCAATGGGAAAAGGAAGTCTGCTATAAAAGAATAACTTTATTTAATCAAATACCATTTGCATATAATTTAGTCTTAATAGATGAAAATGAAAATATATGTGGAGCAAGTATAGGCTATATAATTCCATTTGAAAAAGAGATAAGTTTTGAATTACAAGAATTCTTTGTAGATCCAAATATTAAAAATCAGCATTTAGGAACTAAATTGATGAATTTGTTATTAAATAAGTTAAAAGAAAAGGGGATTACAAAAGTAAAATTCTACACATCAGGTGAATTATATAAGTTCTATTCAAAATTTGGATTTAAAAAAGTTGAAGAAGAATACTTAATGGAAATAAAGCTATAAAGAAAAAGAACTAATTCTAAGTTAAATAAATAACCTAGATTAGTTCTTTTTAAATAATAAAATTTTGGAAATAATTAATCTTCTATATCGTAAGCGTCAATTCTTAAAATTGTCTTGCTATCTTTATGATAGATGGTATATGAAACTTGAACTAAATCACTAAATCTATAATCAATAAATACACAATCGTAGTCATAGTCTCCAATAGAGTATGAACCTTCTCTCCATTCATCACTAATTGCTTCAAAGCCTTCTAAGACAAATCCGTATTCACTAGATTCTATAAAAGCTTCTATATCAGAATCAGACATTTCAGAAACACTTTCACTTAAATCAAATTCAACATAATGATCTTCATCATTTTCATAGCTAGATGGTGTTAAACCAATTCCACTGGTTATATTATTGTATATCTTAGTCATTGCTGTATAAGCAGACCAATATAATGCTTTTTTAGCAGTAACTTCAATACTTGTAGTTCTAGGTGTAGCTTCACTAGGGACAGTTATAGAAGCAGTAATTGTGGCAACAGTTCCTTCTTCTACTGTATCAGCAATTTCAACTTCACCTTCATCAGTGATTGTAAATCCTTCTGTATCAGAATTATATGTTACATCATAAGGAAGCATATCCTTTTTTAAATTTAAATCAGTTGTTGCACCTATATTTGCCTCAATTTTATCTTCAGCAAATTCAAATACAGGTGTATGAGTTTTTCCACTTCCAGGTTTAATACTAATTTTAGTTAAACCTTCACCAGTTTCATCAGCATATGAATCCATTGTAACCATTACTTTACCATCTTTATCTTCATAAATTGGATTACCCCAGTCTTCATCATATTCAAGATGATATAAATTATCTAATAATACTTTTTCATAATTTTCATAAACTGACATTTTAATATCTTTAATTGTAATAAATATGCCTAGTTCACTACTTGCTAATTCTTTAGCTTTTGCTTCAATTTCTTCTGTAGTTGCATCTTCAGCTAATTCCCATTCATACCAAGTAGGATCATCAGTAATTTGTTCTACATAATATTCATATTGTTTTTGATAATATTCTTCACCTTTAACTTCATATTTAATTTTCTTTCCAGTATCAGGTAATTTTGAATTATCAAATTCAGGTAAAGTGTAATCACTGACTTTAAATACATCAGCGATTGTGGAATTAATTACACTAGTAGGCCATGTAGCAGAAAATTTACTTGTTGGAGTAGTAACTTGAATTTTAATTACAATTCCACTAACTGCATATGTATCTTCATCTTGAATACAAGCATAATTTAATTTAATTGTTTCTTCCCAGTTTACATAATTACTAGAAAACCAGTCGCTTTGATCTAAAGTTAATTCTTTTTCAAGTTCAACAAGATATGCATCATATGTTTCTTCAACTAAATCACCTTGAATATAGTAAGCACCATTTTTCTTATAAGTGTAGAAACTACCGCCTTCACTTAATTCAAATGTAGGTAAATTATATCCTGATTTTTCTTTGATTTCATCAGTAATAGCCTTTGGCCAAGATGCATAAGTAGTATAATTAGGGGTATACATAAATACAATATTATTACCATTTAAGTAATATAACATTGCAGAAATTGTAGCTCCATCTTCTAATATCTTAGTAAGAATTAAAGAATTATATTTTAAACTTGAAGCAGTATCTTCTTTAAAACCATTGGCGACTAATTTTTCTTTATTTGCATTAGTTAAATCAGCAATATATAAATCTACGATATCTAATTCACTTTCAGATTCAGCAGTTACTGAATATTGATTGCCTAAACTTAAAAATGGCAATGTAGTTGTTGTGACTGTGAAAATATCTTCAGTTTGAGAAGAACCCCATTCAGTATCTTCTGTTAAAGTAGCTGACATATCGTTATAACATCTTATAATGTTAGTTGAATGAGTTTCACTTTCTTCATCACCTGGAACAAAATAATAAACTAAGTCATAGCCAATAGTGCTATCAGCTGATTTATTAGTTAATTCAACATATTGAATGTTTGCACTATCTACTTGAACTTCATTTCCAATATAGTCTTTAATAACAGACCAACCATCTTTAACTAAAGTTTCATAGTACTTTTCTAATGTGAAAGAATCACCATTATCGCTGATTTGTAAATAATTGCCACCACTCCAATAATCTTCAATTTCTTCAACAGTTAATTCATCTTTAACTAATCCTTGAGGATAAGGTAATACTTCGCCACAATACTTTTTAAGTAATTCTTTAGCTTCTTCACTCCAATCACTTACTTCACTTGAAGTGGTTGAAGAAGTGGCTGATGAGCTAGTTGAATCAGATACAGAAGAAACAACTGAGTCAAATGAACTTGATGAACTAGGTGAAGCTGTGCTAGTTGAAGATGGGGGGGTGCTAGAATTTAAACTACTTGAAGATGTGTTATTATCACATCCAGTAAGAGTTAATGCAGCTAGCACTAACAATAATACACTTTTATTTCTTTTCATAATTTTTGCCTTCCTTAAAATATTGAATTTATTATACTCTTTTTTTATAAAAGTAAAATATATTTTTGAAAAATCGTGTTCTTTTCGAATAAGTGTGAATACATTATTAATTTTTATTGAATAAAAAATCTTTGAAGTTGATAAAACAAATAAAGAAAAATTGTATTTGAAACAATTAAATGATTTACATTTTTTATCAAAAAGTAAATCATCTTAATAAAAGTAAAAAAACAAGTGAAATTATCGATTGAATTAGTTAAAATTAAAGTGTAAATATGTTAGAAACATTAAGTTGTTTATTAAAATATATTTATTAAGGAGAGGAAAAATTATGGTAGAAAGATGCTATGTAATGGTAAAGCCTGGATTTACAGACTCAGCTTTAATAAAAAGGGTAATTGAAGTATTAGAATCTAAAGGGGTAAAGATGGTTGACTTTGCATATATTTATTATGATGAAGAATGCGCAAAGCTACACTACACAGAAAAAAGTGGTAAGCCATATTATATGGAATTAGTTGATTATTTAACTAGCGATAAAGCCTTTGGAATGATCTATGAAGGAAATAATGCTTTAACTATTTGTAGAACTACAGTAGAAGAATTAAGACATTCATTAATAAAAGAATTCAATGTTAAAACTGATGTTATGAGAAACATCTTACACTGTTCTTCTAAAAGAAAAGTTGGTGATACAATGCTTGAATTAGATACTCAACGTGAAATCGCCTTATTTAATTACTTAAAGAAAAAATTAATCTAACAAATTAAAATGGGAGATGAAATTTGAAAATCATCTCCTTTTAAAATTGAATTTTTTAAGCTATAACTTTATAAGAAGTAACATCTTCAACTACTTCACCATCAATTTGAAGACCACATGGTTTATCAAAGATTACTTCAATTATTTTACCTTGCTTAATAAAGGTGTGTTTATTATTAACATGTTTACCAGAAAATATCTTAGGAAATAACATTAATGTTCTTAATCTACCTTGACCAAAGATAGTTACAAATGAAACTGTATCATTTTTTCTATCTTGAGATGGAGCAATTTTCATTCCTCCTCCATAATATTTTCCTTTCATTGTACTTGCTAAAAATACTTTCTTAAAGTTAAATTCTTCTCCATCAACAATGACTTTAGCTTTTCTTGGAACAAACTTACCTAATAATTTAATAGTGATTTTAGAATAATTTATTTCTTTAGCACCTTGTTTTTTTAATTGTTCAGCTTTAACACAGCACTCTCCATCAATTCCAAAGCCAATTCCATTAATAAATTTATATGTTTTACCTTTTACTTCAACAATTGGTAAATTAACTAACTTATCATTTAATAATATTAATCCATTATCTTTTTTATATTCTTCTTGATCAGTGAAAAAATCATTTCCAGTTCCAAGAGGTAATAAATAAATATCAATAGGGAAATTAGTAAAATCAATATGGTTAATTAAATAATTTAATGTTCCATCTCCTCCACTAATAATAGCTATATCTCCTTTTTGAAAGTTCTTTATTTGCTCATTATTAAATTGTTCAATTGGAGTAAGACTAATTACTTGATTGAAACTTTTTTCTAATTCTTCTTTTTTAGGAAGTAATTCATCCATTTGTTTAGAATTATTAGCTTTTGAATTGTAATATAAATAGATCATATATTTTTATCCTTTCTATTTTATAAAATCTTTTAAAATTGCTTTATAACAAATTTGAGAAATTTCATTTGTATTTAAATCTTTGTAATCGTCATAATCTAATACTTTTACGACATTTAAATAAATATTTGATGCTTTAAAAGGAACATTTTTAGAAATTAAACGAGTGTTTTTTATATCAATTACAACAATAGGACATTTAGCCTTACAAGCGATTTTAAAACTACCAGGGTGGAAATCTAAAAGTGGTTTATCAGTTTTGTTTCTAGTTCCTTCTGGACAAATACAAATATGGCCTTTAGAAGAAATTACTTCACTTGCTTTTATAATTGACTTAATAGCTTTTCTAGGATCATCTCTATTAATAGAAATAAATCCAGCTTTATAAATAAATGGACCAGCAAGAGGAATTTTAAAGTTTTCAGGTTTACTTACACAAATTAAAGTGGCATCATAAATTACTTTCATCATAATCATAGGATCAAAATTAGAATTGTGATTGATAATAAATAAACACTTTTTATCTTCAGGTATTTTATCAAAATTAGATAAATGTAATCTTATTTTTAAAATATATAAAAGAGTAATATTGACATTTCTAACTATCCAATAATAGAAATTATTTACATCAGCTTCTTTTTTAGTGTTTAAAAATTTACTCCAAATAAATAAAATAGATAATAAAATAGCAAACAAAATTAAAAATATTGGATAAACTAAGAAAACACTAATAAAAAATAAATGCCAATAAGAATTAATACAAATAATATAAGTAATATATCCACTTAATCCTAATGATAATAAGATGTTAAAAATAGTTAAACTCATATCTAAATTATAAGTCTATCTTATAAAAATTGAAAGTTATAAAATTAAATGGTGTTTTTAATAAAGTAGATAAAAGAAGATACATTTTTACAATGTCTTTACATTACCAATTAAATTAATAATGATTATTAAGCTTTATTTATGTATAATTAAAATATTGTAAGTGAGGAGTTAATATGAAAGACAAAATAATTGATTTCTTAAAAGGTTGTGCAATTGGAATAGCAATGATTATCCCAGGAGTAAGTGGGGGAACTTTAGCTGTCTTATTAAATATCTATGATAAGATGATATATGCTATTTCTTCTTTAAGAAAAGAATTTAAAAAGAGCTTTTTTTACTTATTACCAATAGTGCTAGGAATTGTAGTAGCCTTTGCAGCAATGTATTATCCACTTAAATTAGCTTTGCAATATATTCCATTTCAAACAACAATGGTATTTTTAGGCTTAATGGCAGGATCAACTCCTAAAATTGTTATGGATGCTTCTAAAAATGGGTTTAAACCATTAAATATATTGTCTTTTATTATTCCTTTATCAATTGTAATTGGAATTTGCTTTATTCCTGGATTATCAAATGTTGATTTATCATCTTCAATGCCTACTTATCAATATTTCTTAATTGTATTAATTGCTATATTAGCTTCATGTGCATTAGTTGTACCTGGAATTAGTGGTTCAATGCTTTTATTAATTCTAGGTTATTATCAACCAGTATTAAATTTATTCTCTGAATTAAAAACTAATACCTGGCACGCTTTACTTTTATTAGTCTTATTTGCAATTGGTATTGTCATTGGTTTTTTAACAATCGCTAAATTGATGAAATATCTATTAAATAAATTTAAAAGAGGAACTAACTGGGCGATTGTAGGATTTGTCATTGGTTCATTACCGGCTTTATTAATTCAATTTGACTATTCTTCTACTAGTATGGATGCCTTTACTATTGGAATAAGTGTATTTTTATGTTTAGTAATGGGAATTGCTTCTTTCTTTTTTACTAAATATATTGATAAAAAGATAAATAGCAAACAAGAGAATAATACTTTAGAAGTAGAAAGTGAAAATAAATAGAAAATAAATGGTTTTGTAATTTTATTTACAAGACTTTTTTATATGAATATATTATTATATATAAGTGAAAGCTAGAAAGGAGATTGAATATGAATATATTAATAACCTTTTTAGATGAAAAAGAGCCTATATACATTGATAAAGATTCTTATAAAAGTGGAAACTTATTAAAACTTATTTCTAATGGAATAATTGTTCCTAACACAAATAAACAAATTAAATTTGATAAGTTATTAGTAATTTATTCTAATAAATATCAAAAGGGGAATTTTAGACAGTTAAGAGATTGTTTAACTAACTTAAAGAAAAACGGAATATCAATTAAATTAATGTTAGAAGAATCTAATAATTTTGACATTGATTTAGATACTAATTCTTTATCTTACTATTATGAATTGATTTCTAAAATTATTAAAAGTATCCGTTTAAAATATCCTAACGATCAAATGTATTTGAATTTGACATGTGGATATTCAAAAGTAAAACTTGCAACAAGTTTATATTTATATAACATATCAAAAGAAAATAAATCATATTTACATTGTGTAGACTTATTAAGCCAGGATAACTTTGATTTCTATGAATATAGTTTAGATTCAAAAGCTAACTTAGAACAGGTAGACATTCAAGGAATTATTGATCAAGATAGTTCTAAATTAATGTATAACTACATTTGTTTAAATAATTTTTCTTCTACAAATATGATATTAGATAAAGCAAATGCTATTGTTCCAAAAGAATTTAAAAATGGAGTTAAGTTTGCTTATTATGCTACTTTAAGAATTAATTATGAACAAGCAAATAAAATATTATTAGAAGACAATAAATTGTATTCTAGATTAAAAAACCTAGAAATATTCGATTATTTTATCACTCAAAAAGATTATGGAATATGCAATCTAAATGACTTAATATTTTATTTATTAATGTTAGATAAATATTTATTAGAAGAACAATATGAAGAATTTGCACTATATTCTTCACCATGTTTATTTAATTTAATATTGATTTGCTTAGAAAAAGAAAAGCAAGAATTTAAATCTTTAGAAACTAGAAAAGTTTATTATCAAGATTATCAAGAATATCTATTCCAAATTAAAAGAAGAGATGGAACTTGTTTAAAATGGAAAGTGGATGAAGAAAAACTTAAAGATTTAAATTATAAAAATAAAATTAATGGAAACGAGACATCTATTGTAAATTATTCAACTCAATCTTTTGCAAGTGTTTCTGTTTTAACTAATTTAAGAGAGAATTTGAATTTTAGAAATAATTGTGCAAGAACTAAAATAGTAACTGATAATTCTAAATACATCCAAGAATTTTCAAATTATGAAAAGGAATTTAGAGATATAAGTAAACACAATTCATTTTTAAGAGAAGATAAATCTAACATATTAGAAGATGAAACAAAAAAGATCTTCAATTTAGTTTTAGAATGTATGAATTACAATCTAAATACATCCTTTAAAAAAGAAAACTTTGATATATTCTATAAAATAATAGATGAATATTTATTGGAGATGTTATAACTTATGAATATATTTTTACTTTCATATGGTCAGCTTGATCAAAAATCATCTTTAGCTAAATCTACTCCAATTTTAGACTGCATAAAAGAATTTATAAAATTAGGTACTTTAAAAAGCGACGATTTAATTTTAATATATGTAACTTCAAGCTTTGTTGATAATGAAAAAGCCTTTAAAACTATAGAAAAGACTATTTTAAAGTTGCTATCAAATAAAAAACTTGAAACTGTTAAAGTAAATGTTATTTATAATAATGAAATTAACGTTTATAATTTTGACCAGATAAATAACATCATTAATTCATTTGTATATACTTTAACTCATATTCAAAATAACCCATTAAAAGACAAAGAAACTAAAATATATTTAATCCCTTCTTCAAGAATTAATACTTTAGATTTAGCATTGTTTTTATTACCAAATTATTTTGAAGAAGATATTGATTTTGTTACATATAAATTGAATTACGAATTAAAAATAGGACCCTCAGATAATAAAATTGACGTAAATAAAGCTTTTAAAAACAAAGAATTTATTGATTCTATATTTAATAAGGTTGATAAAAAAGATAATAAATATCGCCAGGTAGAATTTAGATTTGATTATAACTTAGAAAAATATAACATCTATGAGAAAATGCTAAATACATTCTCATATAAAAGTTTAAAAAATATACTTGGAGATAGTTTGATTCCTAATTCTAAATTAGATAATTTAATTGATTTTGCAATTAATATTGAAAAAGGAAATTCAGATTATGTTGATTTAAAAAAATCTGAATTTGACTTTTTCCCATGTTATAAAAGACAAGAAGATAAATTAGCAAGTGAAATCTATAATAATTTGTTAGTTATGACATTAAAATGCTATATGCATATTATTAGAAATGAAATAAGAACATTTGTTTCTAAAATAGAAGCACTTTATAAAGATAGTATGTTATTAGCTTTATATACCTATGTTGAAAACAGCAAATTTATGAAATTTTTAGAATTTCCTAATTCTGGTAATAAAGTAGAAAAGTTATTTTATGATAAGGTGTACCTAAATAGAGCAAAAATTAACAATAATTTAGAATTGAAAAATAAAATACTAAAATATTCATTTAAATATGAACAAGATAGAAAATCTTATCTAGATAGTGTTACTCTTATTGGATTTATGGAATATTTTGTTCCTGATAAGCCTAATTTATTAAGATTACTTACTAATACTTATTTAAAAGCTTATAAAGCTGAAAATAGCAATGCTTCTTTAATTAATTTATTAAATTCATCTACTCACAATATTCAATTTGAATATAAAGAAGAATATCTTGAACTAGGAAAAGTGTTATTAAAAAGCATATTAGCTATTTTGTATTTATTAGCTGATCATAAAGATTTGTTCGATATAGAAAATTTCCATATAGAAAATGATACAAAACCTAAGGTGTTAACAATGTTAAATCAAAATATTTTACTAGAATTATCAAAAATAATTAAAAAGTAATGATAAAAATATTTATATGATTTAAAATAAAGATGATATGAGAATGTTAAATGTTATTTTTGGAATAGAAGAATCATTTAAAGAAATGGACTTGTGGACTCAATTTACCATTTGCTTTGCAGTTAGCGTAATTATTTGCATTCTTTTTGTGATTATTTTTATTTATGTTAGAAGAGCCAAAAAATTAAAAAATCACAAGATAATTGTTTTGATGGATGGAGGCATATATCAAAATTCATCCAACGAATTAATATTAAAATCAAAAGTAGGAGTTGAAGTAGATATTTCTAAAATCAAACCATATAAAGAAGGCTATTCATTTAATGGATTTAATATTTATAGACGTTATATTTCTTCTACTGTTACTTCAAAAGGAATTGTAAAACAATCTGTAAGTAGAGAAATCTTAGATGGGGTAGATAAAAATATTATCATAATGCCAAATTACGATATATATTTAGTCGCAAAATACACACCTTTAATTGAAGATGATGTAAATGTTTTAATTAAACACACATATTACAATTCATTTTTAACTTATGAAGATTTGATAAGTGAAATAAAACATCTTAATTACAATAATTCTACATTTAAACAGACAATCAATATTTTTAATTCTAAAACTGATAAAGAATTCACTTATATTTTTAAACAAGATACTTTATTTATGATGATTAGAAGTTATAGTGGACTAAATAAAGTTTATTTAAGAACAAATAAAAATGAAGATGAGCTTATTTTAAATGATTTCTTCCAAATTGAAGATTTAAATGATTCGTATTCTTGGTATTCGTTTATTGTAACTTACAACACAAATATGTCGTTGTTTTTAAATCTTGTTAAGGAAAGTTATTTGTTAGTAGATGAATCAATTCCTACAAGTAAGACAGAATTAAAATTAATTGTGTCTTCTATAAATTTATTTAGTGATCCAGTTTTAGATAGAGCTTTATTATTAACAGAGAATCATTTAAAAGGAAGTAATGAATCTAATGTTGATTATCTTAAAAAAGAAGAAAATCAAGTTGATGAAGAAATAAAACAAGATAGTCATCAAGATGAAAAAAAAGTTGACAAAGAAGAACCTATTCCTGAAACAGTTGAAAATGAGAAAGTAGAAGAGAATATTCAAGAAAATAGTGAAACTAAACAAGAAGATAATTTAGAACAAAAAGATAATAGTCAAATTCAAGAAAATCAAAGTGAAACTGATAAGGAATTAGATAATCAAACTGCAAGTGAACCTACTCAAGAAGAAACACCTAAAGTTGAAAATGTAGATGAACAACCTTTAGTAGAAGAAACTCATAATGAAATAGAAACTATTGAAGTAGAAGATGCTGATGGAGAAAAGCATTTAGTTGAAAATAATTTAACTGATATTGAAAAAGAAGAATTGAATATTAAAAAGACAAAATTGAAGTTTACTAAAAAATCCTTTGTAGATTTTATTTTAGAAAATTCTTCTATTCCTTTAGAAGTAAAGAAAAGAAAAACTGATAATTTACCTTATTCATTAGTTAATGGAAAGTCTACATATTTCATGGTTTATGAAAATAGATTTGGATTAGTAAGAGTATTAGTTAAACTTGAAAAAGAAGTTGGAGATGAATTAGTTAATTTACACGCTAACTTTACAAAAGCTAGTTTCCCAATTACTTCTAACTGGTATCAATTCTATTTAGATGAAACATTTTCTTCTATAGATGAATTAAAAGATATTGTTAATAAATCTACTTCAAGTAAATAAGGCTACTGAATGCTTATACATATATAAGTTAGTAAGTAGCTTTTTTAATTTAATTTGTTTTAATAGTGAGAATATTTTCATGGTAATTAACTAAAATGCTTAATTTGTTAAATATAATTATTTATAAACACTTTATTTAGAAATATTTTTATTGTACAATTAAACTAGCTTAGCAATGTATTATTCTAAGCATAGAGGAGATATAAAAAATTATGAAAAAGAGTTTACGTTCTGCTGCAGTCTTAGCAGTATGTTTATTCAGCTTAACTTCTTGTGGTGAAGTAAGTTTTGCTGATTTCCAAACAAAAGCTACTGATGCTTTAAAAACTGAAGTTAGTTTCACAAAAGGTACAGTTTCTGGTACTTATGTCCAACAAGATGATTCTTCAAAAACTGAAAAGAAGATCAGCGCTAATTTAACAGTTACAGGTCATGTCATTACTCCTGCTTCTATATTAAATGTTTCTGATAACACTTATTGTGCTATTGTTAATGTTTTAGGCATTGCATCATTTACCGCTACTGAAGATACAGAAGCTAAATATTATGCTGGTAGTGATTTCAAATTTGTTAAAGATGTTAAAGATGAAGATTCTGATACAAAGACAACCACAACTATCAAATGGAATAGCAATGGTTTATTAACTTCTTATGAAGGTAACTATGGCTCTGGTGCTGCTAAAGCCAAATATAAGTTCACAGTTTCTTATTCAAAATAATAAATAAACATTAACTTAAAATAGAATTGGAGTTACTAAATTTGTTTTGTAATTTCAATTCTTTTTATTTTGCTTAAAAATTCTTTTTAATATTATCTAAAATCACTATTAATATTTAAAATTGTGATAAAATTATAAAGTATTAAGAAAATTTGAAAGGAAAAGAAATGAAACAAGTATTCGAAACAGATTTCCAAGGGAGACATATTCAAGTAGAAGTCGGGGAAATCGCTAAACAAGCAGATGGTGCTGTTTTTGTTAGATACAATGATACAGTTGTATTATCTACAGTATGCGCTGCTAAAGAACCAAAAGAGGGAACAGATTTTTTCCCACTTACAGTAAATTATGAAGAAAGACAATATGCTGCAGGTAAAATCCCTGGTGGATTTTTAAGAAGAGAAGGTAGACCTTCAACTCATGCAACATTAACAGCAAGATTAATTGATCGTCCTATTAGACCAATGTTTGCTGATGGATTTGTAAATGAAGTACAAATTGTTAACACAGTCATGTCAGTTGATAAAGATGCTACTCCTGAATTAACAGCTATGTTTGGTTCATCATTAGCATTAGGTATTTCTGATATACCTTTTGATGGCCCAATTGCAGGTGTTTATGTTGGTAGAGTAGATGGTAAATTTATTATTAACCCATCTCAAGAAGAATGGACAAAATCCGATTTAAATTTAACTGTTGCTGGTACATATGATGCTATTAACATGGTTGAAGCTGGTGCAAATGAATTATCAGAAGAAGTCATGTTAGATGCTATCATGTTTGGTCATGAAGCTATTAAGCAATTAGTTGAATTCCAAAGAGAAATTATTTCTAAAGTTGGAAAAGTTAAAAGAGAAGTTAAACTTTATCAAATAGATAAGGCTTTACAAAGTGAAGTTGAATCAGTTTGCAAAGATAGATTAGTAAAAGCTATTTCTATATTTGATAAACTTGAAAGACAAAACGCTATCGATGATATTCAAAAAGAAGTATTAGCTTCTTATGAACAAAAAGAATACGCTTTAGAATCTATTAAAGCTAACACTATGAAAATGGTCGCTGCTATTTTAGAAAATATTGTTAGAGATGAAGTTAGAAGATTAATTACAGTTGAAAAAGTCAGACCTGATGGTAGAAAAGTCGATGAAATTAGACCTTTAGATGCTCAAGTAGACTTATTACCTAGAACTCATGGTTCTGCTATGTTTACTAGAGGTCAAACTCAAGTTATTTCAACATGTACTTTAGGTGCATTAAACGATGCTCAAATCATGGATGGATTAGTTGAAGAACCAGATAAAAGATGGTTACACCACTATAATTTCCCACCATTTGCAGTTGGTGAACTTGGTAGAGTTGGTACTCCAGGTAGAAGAGAAATTGGTCATGGTGCTTTAGGTGAAAGAGCTTTATCATATGTAATTCCTTCAAAAGAAGAATTCCCATATACAATTAGATGTGTTGCTGATGTTGTTGAATCAAATGGTTCTTCTTCTCAAGCTTCAATTTGCGCTTCATGTATGGCATTAATGGCAGCTGGTGTCCCTATTAAAGCTCCTGTAAGTGGTATAGCTATGGGCTTAATTACTTCTGGTCCTTTAGATGGAAATCATCCTTACACAATCTTAACTGATATTCAAGGTATGGAAGATCACTTAGGCGATATGGACTTTAAGTGTGCAGGTACTTCAAAAGGTATCACTGCATTACAAATGGATATCAAGATTAAAGGTATTACAAAACAAGTTTTACAAGAAGCTTTAGCTCAAGCTCATGGTGCTCGTGCTCAAATCTTAGATACAATGTTACAAGCTATACCTGAACCTAGAAAACAAGTTTCTAAATACGCATTGAAAGTTTCTTCATTTAATATTGATAAAGATAAGATAAGAGATGTTATCGGTTCTCAAGGTAAAGTTATCAATGGAATCATTGCTCAATGTGGTGATTTAAAGATTGATATTTCTGATGAAGGTAATGTTGTCTTATATTCAGTTGAACAAGCTAATATTGATTTAGCTAAATCATTAATTGATGATATTGTAAGAGTTCCTGAAGTTGGTCAAGTTTATGATGGATTAGTTACAAGAGTTGAATCTTATGGTGCATTTGTAAAACTTTATGGAAATGTTGAAGGTTTATGCCACATTTCTAAACTCGGTTGGAATAGAGTTGAAAAAGTTGAAGATGTCACTAAAGTAGGTGATACTTTAAAAGTTAAGATTATTGGAATTTCTGAAAAGGGAATTGATTTATCTCATAGAGATTTATTAGAAAAACCAGCTGATTATGTTGAACCTAAACCATTTAACAAAGAAAAGAAATTCGATAAAAAACCATATAAGCCAAATCCTAATAAAAATTCAAAGTAAATAAAAATAGAAGGTGAGTGTTAAAGTTCACCTTCTTTTTTGCTGTCAAAATAAAAACTATTAGTGACTAGTCTAATAGTTAACAAATGATTTTTGCTAATTTATCTAAATTGCTGTTTTCTAAGAAATCGTTAATTTTAGAATATGAATCAATAACTTCATCTTTTAATATGTCATTTAATCTTTTGAAAACATAATCTATATCAGAAGCTGGATTATTGTAATTTACATCTACATTGTAATATCTTTCTTTGATGTAAGTTATAATTATTCTTCTAAAATAACATCTTAAAGAATTTTCAATCCAATAAGTGAATTTAGTATTTGGATATAAATCTTCTTTAGATTTAAATTTTAAATACATATATAAACCATCTTCGCCTGTATGATATGTATCTAAAAATAGATAGTCAATATTATTTAAATTGTCTTTTTTATTTATAAAATCAAAAGCATCTTGATTAATTATTTCTAATTTATCTTTGTTAGGGAATTGATTTAATAAATTATCTTTAAATAATTTGATGATTTTAGGATTTTTTTCTACTACAATGACTTTATTGACATTTTCTTTTAATAAGCACATATAAGTAAAATATCCTAAACCAAGCCCGAAAGTAACAATGTTGCCTTTGCTATCTTGAATAGGCTTATCCATTGTAATTATTTCATTAGGTGTTAATGACATCCATGGAATATTGTTTTGTTTTAAAACTAAGAAAGGGAATTTTTTAGAAAAGAAGCCTAAATGGTTGATTTCTAAAAAATAATCGCTAGAAATAGAAGTGGTATCTTTATAAATAAAACATTCATATGGATAATATGAATCATATCCAAGGTTGAAGTTAAAATCTTTTACATTATTAGTCTTGACATTTTTGTAATATGGATTATTTATAAAATTAGCAGGATTTAATAAAGTGATATCTTTTAATTTTAATCTATTAATTAGCTTTACAATCTTTTTATCGTTTAAATCTAAATCTAAAAAATTTAAAAATGAAGTGGATATTTGTTCTTCTAAAGGTTGATCTTCATCTATTTTGAGTTCTAAATTTTGATTTTCTATAAATGATGAATAAAAGTCTGCACTCATCATATTAATTTCATTTACTTCAAATAGATTTTCTAATTTTAATTGTTCGTTTTTATTTAAATTGAATTTCATACTCTAAAATATTAACATTTCTAATCTATTTTTAAAATATATGATTTATAATTTTTATATGGGAAATATAAAAATAAGAGTTAATAGTAAATTATTAAATGGTAAATTAGATAAATTAAAAGAAGAGGAAATTGATGATTTAATTCTTCAAATTATTAATAAGATTGAGTCTAATGTTGAATTAATAAGACTTAAATCTATAGGAATTATAAAAAGTGAAGAATCTAATTTAAGATTTGTTAATAAATTAAAAGAGAATTTATCTAATAAATATGAGATTAAGATAATAGATTGTAACAAAGATGAAATTGATGATTTAGATTTATATTTAGATTGTATGTTCAAGTCTAATATTTCAAATAAAATCTATAAAAAAATAGAATACTTAAATTCTAAAAAGATAGTTAGTATTGGACTTAAAAGTGGAATTAATACATATAATGGTAAAATAAGTCATACATTTAATTATTGTTATTCTATTTATATTTTCTATTATCCATTTGGAAATTTTGTTAATTACAGTTTGAATTATTTAAATAAATTCAGTCTAGTTTATCCTTTAAATGATTCTTCTATTCGATTAATTGATAAAGATTATTTAAAAGGGAGTATTTTAAAAAGAAAAAGATATTCAAATAAAGGCACATATAAAAGGACGACTATAATTGGAGGATCTAAAAACTATTTAGGATCTACTTATTTAAGCTATTTAGGATTATCTAGTTTAATTAGTGGAGTTGGATATATTAATATTGCAACATGTAAAGAATTTGTCCCTTATCTTTATTTAAAAAATCCTCAAGCTACCTTATTTGAATTAGATAGTAATAATGGCCACATTGTTTTTAATAAAAATCAATATGATGAACTTATATCTAATTCTTTTACTATTATTTTTGGAATTGGATGTGGAACTGATTATCAAATATATGAATGTTTAAGATATTTAATTTTAAATTTCACAGGAAATTTAATAATTGACGCTGATGGGATCAATGTCCTATCTAAATATGGAAAAGAAATATTAAAAGATAGTAAGGCTAATATAATATTAACTCCTCATATAAGTGAATTTGCTAGATTAATAAATAAAGATAATATAAAAGTCAGTGAAAATATGTATTCATGCTTAAAAGAATTTTTAAAAGATTATAAAATAGGAGTGATATTAAAATCTTCATCTTCTTTAATTAGTTATAAAAATAAATATTATTTAAATATAAGTGGAAATAGTGGACTTTCAAAAGGTGGAAGTGGCGATTTACTTACAGGAATATTAGCTGGATTAATTGCTAATACTTCTAGTTTAGAAAAAGCTATGTGTTTAGCAAGTTATTTATTAGGGAAATCAAGTGAAATAGCTTCAACAAAGATTCCTGAAATTTCTATAACTTATCAATATATTGTTAATAATCTTCCGTTTGCTATTGATAAAATTGTAAAAAAATAAAAAAGTTAACTATTTAATATGTTAAAATAATTAAGTACATTTTGTTTTAAATGGAGAGTAGCTTAACTAGTCTGAGCGTCAGCACGGATAATATCCCGCCTTACTAGACACAAATTGTGGTGCAAGACCATCTTAGTTAAGGAGGAAATATATGTTTGAAACAAAATCATCTAATCAAACTATTGAAGAATTAAGTTCTAATTCTGAAAATGGTTTAACTTCTAATGAAGCTAGTTTAAGACTTGAAAAATATGGTCAAAATAAACTAGAAGAAAAGAAGAAAAAATCATGGGTAAAAATATTCTTTGAACAAATGAATAACCCTATGATATTCGTTTTATTTGCTGCAATTGCAGTAACAATTGGTGTTTCTATTTATGAAACAATAAAATCAATTGATTCTGGTAATGGATTTAATTTCTTATCAACAGGAGATTGGCCAGATGTAATTATTATCTTAGCAGTTATCATCATGAACTCAATTATTGGTACTGTTCAAGAAATTAAAGCTCAAACAAGCTTAGACGCATTAAAAAATTTATCTTCTCCAGAATCTACAGTAATTAGAGATGGAAAAAGATTTAAAGTCAAATCTTCTCAATTAGTTCCTGGTGATATTGTTATCTTAGAAGAAGGGGATACAGTTGGGGCTGATTTAAGATTGATAGAAGCAGTTAATTTAAAAGCTAACGAATCTAGTTTAACTGGTGAATCAGTTCCAGTTGAAAAAGATGCAAATGTCGTATTTTCAAGTGAAGTAGGAATTGGGGATAGAGTAAATATGGTATACATGTCTACTCCAATCACTTATGGTAGAGGAAAAGGTATTGTTACTCAAACCGGTATGTCTACTCAAATTGGTAAAATTGCTTCTGCTATTGATTCAGAAGAAGATGAAGACACTCCTTTACAAAAATCTTTGGAAAAATTATCTAAATTATTAGGTATTGTCACTGCCATTATTGTTGTAGCTGTCTTATTAGTTGATGTTATATGGATATTTATTAAAGGACAAGGAAGTGATATTGAAGCTTGGATTGATTCAGTATTAACTGCTATTGCTTTAGCTGTTGCTGCTATTCCTGAAGGTTTAGCTGCTGTTGTTACTATCGTTTTATCAATAGGTGTTCAAAGAATGGTTAAAGCCCATACTATTGTTAGAAAATTACCTTCAGTTGAAACTTTAGGTGCAGTAAGTGTAGTTTGTTCAGATAAAACAGGAACTTTAACTCAAAACAAGATGACTGTTTTACAAGCTTATGTAGATTCATCTTTCTATAAAGCTGATTCATTTAATAAAGAAAATCAAAATAAAGATTTAAGATTATTAGCAAAAGGCATGTCATTATGTTCTAATGCTACTGTTGATGAAGGCTTATTTGGTGATCCTACTGAAATTGCCTTAGTTAACTTTGCAAATCAATTTGATATGCATAAAAAAGACATTGAATCTATCTCACCTAGAATTAATGAAATTCCATTTGATAGTGTAAGAAAAATGATGTCTACAATGCATAAAGAAAATGATTCTACTATCACTTATACAAAAGGTGCTCTTGATTCAATATTAAAATACACAACTAAAATATTAGATAATGGTCAAGTTAGAGATATTACTAAAGAAGATATTGATAATATTTATAAAGCTAACTTAACATTCTCTTCTCAAGCTTTAAGAGTATTAGCCTTAGGTTATTCTTTAAATAGTGAAATTAAGGAAGAAAATATTATCTTTGTTGGCTTAGTTGCTATGATTGACCCACCTAGAGAAGAAGCAAAACCTGCTGTTAAGAAATTTAAAGAAGCTGGTATTACTACAGTAATGATTACTGGTGACCATAAAGATACAGCATTTGCTATTGCTAAAGACCTTGGAATTGTTGAAAACTTAGATCAATGTATGCTTGGAAGTGAAGTAGATGAATTAACAAATGAACAATTGCAAGAAAAATGCAAGACATGTAGAGTCTTTGCTAGAGTCTCTCCAGAAAATAAAGTTCAAATTGTTAAAGCTTTTAAAGCTAATGGAAATATTTGTGCTATGACAGGGGATGGAGTTAACGATGCTCCTTCATTAAAAGCAAGTGACATTGGTATTGCTATGGGTATTACAGGTACTGATGTTGCAAAAGGTGCCGCTGATATGGTTTTAACAGATGATAACTTCGCTTCAATTGAAAAAGCAGTCGAAGAAGGAAGAGGAATATACGCTAATATTAAAAAGACAGTTATATTCTTATTATCTAGTAATATTGCTGAAGTCTTAGTAATGTTTATTATTATTTGTTTAGGTTTACCTTCACCTTTAATCGCTATTCACTTACTTTGGGTTAATTTAGTTACTGACTCATTACCTGCTATCGCCTTAGGTATGGATCCAAATGACCCTGATTTAATGAAAGATAAACCAAGAGATCCTAATGAAGGTATATTTGCTCATGGTGGTATGTTTACTACTTTGTTATATGGTACTATTTTGACAATTGGTGTAATTATTACTTACTTTAGTGCTGCTTGGTTACATGGTGTATATTCATTTGGCGATATTAAAACATTATATGAAACAAACCAAGGTATCTTACATCAGGCTCAAACTATGGCCTTTACAACATTAGCTTTATCTGAATTATTCCATATGATTGGTATATCAAATGTCAATAAATCATTTGTTCATGTATTCAAAGATAAAAACTGGATGATGTTAATAGCCTTTGTATTTGGGGTAGGATTACAATTATTTGTTATTGAAGTTCCTGGCGTTCAAGATGTTTTCTCAGTTGCTAGTGGAGAATATAATTTAGACTTAAAAGAATGGTTAATTACTATGGGATTCTCTTTAATTCCATTAGTCTTACATGAATTTATTGTCTTAATTAAATTTATTAAAAACAAAGTCGATTCTTCTAAATTAAAGGCTTAAGAAAATTAACTGCTGTTTATTTAAAAGTGAATAGCAGTTTTTAATTTGGTAAATATTAATTACTTTAATAAACAGTTTAAATGTGATAAATTATTAACGTGACAAGTAAGTTTTTATTATTTCCTTATCTTAGATATAAATGCGATAAGACTTCTTTAATGGCTAAATCGACATATAAGAAGTATTATGACGCAAATATTTATTTGATAACTGATTATCCTCAACTAAGAGTTTATGATAAGATAAACGATCCTTTTTCTTTAATTAGAATTTGTATTATTTTACAAGCAATAAAAAATAAAATAAGCATAGAAAAAGAAGTAGAATTATATAATAAATGGTTAAAAATATATTATGATGTAATAA
>CAVHUN010000014.1:0-26569 GCA_963639175.1 uncultured Prevotella sp. | reverse complement strand
AGTAATCCAATCTAGAAAGGAATATTATGAAAAAATTTAAAAAGATGCATAAATTAGTGTTGATGTCTAGTTTAGCTGCAATCTTAACGGGGGGGGTAGCTATTAGTTCAACTTACGCTTTATTTACTAGTGAAACAAAAGTAAGTGTAACAGTTACTTCTGGTAAAGTTAAAATTACTTCAACAATTGATGATTTTGAAACTTCCTCTGGAATAGATGTTACTGGTTATCCTACTTCAGATAAGATTAGTACAACTACTACTAAAGGTACATTTACTAATGGAGGAACTGCTAAAATTGATTCAGCAACTAATTCATTAATCTTAGATAAGATGACTCCTGGTGATAAAGTATCTTTCAAGATTAAGATTACTAATGAAAGTGATGTCAAAATCAAATACCGCACAAAGATAATGTGTAGTGAAGATGGTGGATTATTTAATGGATTAAAAGTAACAGTTGATGGTAATTCTTATGAAGGTGTTACTACTATTTCTAATTATCAAGAATTAGAAGTAAATAATAATCCAAAAGAAATATCAGTAACTATTGAACTTCCAACTGATGCAACAAATGATTATCAAGGAAAAAGCTGTACAATAGCAAATATTGTAGAAGCTGTACAAGGTAATGCTGCAACTAGTGATCCTGAAGTTGGTGTATTTGAAATATATACTCCTAGTGACTTAAGATTCTTTCAAAAACACGCTAGCGAATTTAAAAAGGATTCTAAATATCCAGATGTAGTTAAGCTAAAGAATGATATTGATTTAGCTAATTCTGAATGGACTCCAATTAATTGGGATAATAGAGATGGGACAGCAACATTTGATGGATGTGGATTTAAAATTTCTAACTTTGTAGTTAATGGTGAAAAAGACTTAGGCTTATTTGGCAATATAGTTGGTATACATATAAATAACCTTACTGTAGATAACGCTACTATTAATGGCATAGGAAGAGTTGGCGCAATTGCTGGTCAAGGACTTTGTGATTATTTTTATAACTGTCATGTTACTAATTCTAAAATCACAGCAACTCCAGCATGGAATGGTAAAGAGTTTGATGATGGAGATAAAGCTGGTGGAATTATTGGCCAATTAAGTGCTCAAAATTCTGCTTCACTTACAAATAGTAGTGTTGAAGGATGTACTATTAAAGCATATCGTGATCTTGGTGCACTTGCTGGCCATGTTCAAAATAGTCCCGCAATTGTAGAAAATAATACTGTATCAGATTCAACAGTTATACAAGACTATTCAATTCTTACTGAAGAAAAGAATACTGTTGGTAAAATTGTAGGTAGACAAGATGGTGCCATTGACAAAGGATATAGTGCATTTGTTCTTGATGAAAATAAAAATACAGCTTTTGATATAAAAATGTTAGTATCCAAAATCGATGGAATCGCCTGGGATAGCAATAAGAGAATATTTGAAATATATAGTGGTAACGGATTACAAGAATTTGCAAAAATTCCTTCATCTTATGCAGGTCTAGATTATCAATCTTGTAGTGTTGAACTTACAGATGATATCCATTTAACAGGTTATTTTACTCCTATCACTTGGAATAAAGGTACATGGACTTTCACTTTCAATGGTAATGGTCATACTATTTATGGACTTAAGGTTAATCAAACTGGTATAGCAACTGAAGGTGGAAGAGCTGGTTTATTTGATTATGCAGCCGGTGGAACTATTGAAAATTTGATTATTGATGGTGCAGTTGTTAATGGAACATATCATACTGGAGCAATAGTTGGTTGTGGAGAACCAGTAACAATTAAAAATTGTATTTTAAAAAATTCTATCGTTCATTCAAATATTGATAGTAAAGGTGATGGAGCTAATAAAGTTGGAGCAATAGTTGGATATATACAAGATGCTGGTGGAGAAGTTTCAGGATGTCAGGTCATTAATACTGAAGTAAAAGGTTATCGTCAAGTTGGTGGTCTTGTAGGATATACTAATGGTTCTACTATTAGTAATAACACATTAACTGATGTAACAATTATTAATGATTTAACAACAGATTATGAAAAATATGCTACAAAATCATCTGATGCATACGCACAAGATAATCCATATAAAACTGGTTATATTGTTGGAGAATATTACAATACAACAATTTCAAATAATGATTATTCAAAGAATGTAACTATCAAAGTTAAAAAAACAAATTAAATTTCACAATCTAGCAGGGTTTATGCCTTGCTAGATTATATAGATTTAATTATTAGACTATTTAAAAACAAATAATAACTATTTAACTAACTAAAATAAATAAACTAAATGATGGATTTATTGTTTTTGATGGAAATACTATTACAAGTATGAAAGGTAGATTCCTCCGTTTAGCTGGTGCTAGTAGTAGTGCTATATTTGAAGCAAGAAATAATAAAATAGTCACTCCTATTAAATATGAAGATCAGGGTGGATCTGATCTATTTAAGATTACTGGAACAGCAGGATTTACTGTAATTGAAAGTAATAATGAATGGTTAGATGGAAGCTTTAGTGAAGATAAGAAAACTTGGATATCTAATGGAGATACTTCAAAATTATCACAATAATTATATAAAGTTAGAAAATTAGTTATTTAGAAAGGAAATAATATATGGCCAAAGGAAAAGGATCAACAGCATATCTAATTGTTTCTCTAGCTACCTTAGTAGCCTTTGGAGGAGTATGTGTTGGTACTACTTATTCTTTATTTACTGAAGATAAGCAAACTAATGCACATATTCAAGTCTTAGGTGATTTAAAGGCTAAGCTATATTTAAAAGACTTAACTCAAGATGTTCTTGATGATGGTGGAGAAATAAAAACTGAATCAATTGATGTTAAGACATTAAAAGGAAAAGATGGTAATGCCTTACCTTATGTAGTAGGAAAAGGTGTTGACTTAGCTAATTACAATGGAAAGATATTCTCAGGTGTTAATTTAGTACCTACTATGGAAGGAAAGGCAACTTTCTTATTATCTAATGAAGGAGATGTAGCATTTAATTATTCAATTAATTACACAACTACTTCATATAATGCAAATGGAGAAAAAGATTCTTCTGCAGCAATTGCAAGTCAAATTAATTGGACAGTTACTCCTACAAATACAACTACATTAGTTAAAAAAAGTGAAACTAGTGAAATAACAGTCACATATAAATTTATAGACACAGAAAAAAACAATGATGCAATGTCTCAATCAATGGATTTAGATATATTCTTCAAGTTATCTAGTGTTGTAAAACAAAGTTAATGGCAATGTAACTATATTAGTTACTTAGTCATAAATTCTATTAAGTCGTATAAACTAGTAAGATTAATCTCTTACTAGTTTATATGGATTTAATTATTAGAAAGTTAAATATAAAATGAAAAAGATTAACAAGATGCATAAATTAGTATTGATGTCTAGTTTAGCTGCAATCTTAGCTGGAGGAGTAGCTATTAGTTCTACTTACGCTTTATTTACAAGTGAAGCTGAGACTAAAGTTACTGCTAGCGCTGGTAAAGTTAATATTCAATCTAGTATTGAATCTTATCAAACTTATTCAGGAAAAGATATTACCGGTATTGTAAGTGATGATGAGAATAAGATTGAAAAAACTTCTACAAATGGTCAATTTACTAATGGAGGAACTGCTAAAGTTGATGAAAGTAAACATTCAATAATTTTAGATAAGATGACTCCAGGTGATAAAGTGACATTTATAGTAAAAATTGTTAATTATTCTGATGTCATTTCAAAATATCGTACTATTATTACTTGTAATGAAGATGATGGTTTATATCAAGGATTAAAGATTACTACTAAAGAAGGTGATAGTAAAAAGGTTTGGGATAATGGTTTCTCTGTTGTTTCTACTTATCAAACTTTAGATCCAGCTAGTTCATCTACTGGAACTGAAGTAAAAAGTGTAGAAGTAACTATTGAACTTCCTACTGATGTTAATAATACTTATGCAGATAAAAAGTGTGAATTATCTTATATTGTTCAAGCAATACAAGGAAATGCTGCAGTAGATAGTTATAGTTATTCTGAAAACGATCTTTGTTTATTTAATGAACACGATTTAAGATTATTTGCTGATAGTGTAAATAATAACAGTGGAAATATTAGTAGTTATAACTATATAAAACTTGTGTCAGATATAACATTAACTAGTGAATGGACACCAATTGGACAAAAAGCTGGTAATCAATTTGTTGGGAAATTTGATGGTTGCAATCATACTATTTCTGGATTATATGTTACTTCTAATACAGTTGGGTTAGATGGAAGTGATGATGACGACTCTAAAAGACCAGAGGGAGTTGCTTATAATGTTAATGGTGGATATGGGGCATTATTTGGTGCAATATCTTCTACAAGTTCTTGTAATTCAGAAGTTAAAAATTTAACAGTTAATGGAACAGTAGAATGTGCTAATGCAGCTGGTATAGTTTCTAGAATGAATGGTGGAATTATTAGTTATTGTACATCTAATGTAACAGTAGTTGGAAGTGTTAAAGCTGGTGGTATTGTTGCTTTTACAAATAATCAAGGTTGTTCTATTATGTTCTGTAAAAACCAAGGAAAAGTAACTGGTGGAGTAAATGGAACTGGTGGAATTGTTGGATATGTAAATGGAACTGGATACCTTACTAGCATTGAACATTCTATCAATACTGCTGAAATTGGAACTGGAAATACAGAAAGGTATTCAGGTGGAATAGCTGGATATGTTAGTGGTAATCAATGCAGAATTTTATCTTCCATAAATGAAGGAAACGTAAAAGGATTACTTCAAACTGGTGGCATTGCTGGACTACAAGCTGTAGGAAGTGATGGAGCAATTGAATTAGATTTTTGCTTAAATACTGGTGAAATTACTAGTGGT
The DNA here is from genome assembly GCA_963639175.1 of uncultured Prevotella sp. Lineage (GTDB taxonomy): Bacteria > Bacillota_I > Bacilli_A > RFN20 > CAG-288 > Scatoplasma. Next base: position 21,684 of record CAVHUN010000014.1, on the reverse strand, counting down.
GAAATTGCTGGTGGAATTATTGGTGCAAGTAATAGTATAGATAAAGCAACTATTGATGGATGTACAAATAGTGGAAAAGTAACTGCTAGTTCTACTAATGAAGAAGTTAGAGCTGGTGGAGTAGTTGGTAGTTATACTGGTGGAACAATTAAAAATTGTTTTGGTGGTACACAAGATATAAGTGTAGATACTACTTATGGACAAAAAGGTCGTTTAATTGGACATGTTTCTACAGGCTCAACTGTTACTTTGGAACTTTATAATACAAATAATGATAGTTATACAAATATCTCTTCTATTGGATATGTAATGCATTCAGTTGTAATTAATGTAAAAAAAGGCACTATATATGGTGAAATTGCTATGAGTAATACTGCTAGTAGTAAAATTGAAGAATATTGTGCTAAAGTATGCCTTGCAAAAGGCACAAGTTGGATTGTAAATGATTCAACTACAAGAGAAGGTAATAAAACTTGGACTTCTAAAGACAATAGTTGGATAGAAAGTACAACTAATTAAAAATTTTATAAAATAATTTAATTTTAAAAATTAATAGAAAGAATAAAAAGATATGAAAAAGTTTAAAAAGATGCATAAATTGATATTAATGTCTAGTTTAGCTGCAATCTTAGCGGGGGGGGGTAGCTATTAGTTCTACTTATGCTTTATTTACAAGTGAAGATGAAACTAAAGTTACTGCTAGTGCTGGTAAAGTTGAAATTAATGCAACTGTAACAAAGCTTCAAACATATTCAGGTGTTGATTTAACTGGTAATCCAGATGAAGATAAAATTTCTGAAACAAAAGAAAATTTAGTATTTACTAATGGTGGAACTGCTAGTTATGATGATCAAACAGGTAGACTCACTTTAGAAAATATGACTCCTGGTGATAGAATTAGTTTCACTATAGATATTACAAATCTTAGCAATGTACTTATTAAATATCGTAGTGTACTTAAATTAGATGAAACAACAAGCAGTGAACTATTTAATGCTTTAAAAGTTACATTTAATGGTGAGGAATTTAAAGGTAGTGAAACTATATCACATTGGACAAAACTTGAAGCTAGTACAAATCCTAAAAGTATAGATGTTGTAATTGAACTTCCTAGTGATGCTAAAAATGACTATCAAGGTAAATCTTGTACAATTATAAATACTATTGAAGCAGTTCAAGGTAATGCTGGAGTATATGATGTTGAAGTATCTTCTAACGATGATTTATTAAGTGCACTTAATTCAAGTGTAAATAGTACATCTATAAAATTAGCTAGCAATAGTAATATTGCTCTTAGCAAACGTTATGATATAAAAACAAAAGATTTAACAATATATGGTGATGGTAATACTAAGATCGAAAGTAGTGACAAAAGAGTCTTCAATATTTATGGTAGCAATGATAGTGATGGTGATTTTAGCTATATGAATGGTGGTTCATTAACTATATCTGGTGTTAATTTAAAAACGACTGGTTATGAATCTAATGAAACACGCGGAATTAATATGTATGGTCTTAGTAAATTTGATTTAAATATAAATGATTCTACTATTGAAACCTTAGGCTATGGCATTAATGTTTATAATTGCTGCAAAGATGTTAAAGTTACTGTTAATGATAGTACAATCACCGGTTATGCTCCATTTCAAACATGGTCACCTGATACAAAAGCTGTATTTACTAATTGCACTTTAAATGGCGTAAATGATTTTGGACAAGGTAATAATGATTATTCAACTATTGTTATTTATAAAGATGCAATTAACACGGATTTAACATTTGTAGGTTGTACAATTACTGCTTATGCAGGTGAAAATTCTAGTGAAGAAATTTTAAATTTTAGAAACAAAGAATCACATGTAACTTTCGATAGTTGTGAATTTTGGTATAAGGGAAAAAGTGATAGTGCATTAACAAACATTACAGATAAATTTAAAGACTATGTTGAAAAAGATGGCTATGGTTATCAATACACATACGCATATTTTAGTAGCAATGTTAGTGATGGAGTACTTCCAGAGCACATTACAATTAAATAAAATTAGAAAATAGAAAGAAGGAAAAACTATGAATAAATTAAGAAAAACACCTAAATTACTATTATTAGCTAGTTTAGGAGCAATTATATTTGGAGGAGTAGCAGTTGGTTCTACTTATGCTTTATTTACAAGTGAAGCAGAAACTAAAGTTACAGCTACTGCTGGTAAAGTATCATTGAAAAATGATATTGAAGTTGTAAACACATATTCATTAGTAGAAGGTACTCAAACCAGTATGACTGGTACTACTTTTAATAGTGGAGCTACTTATTCTTACGAAGATGGTGTTATTACTTTAGAAAAGTTTTTACCAGGGGATAAGATTGAATTTAATGTTAAAGTAACAAATGAATCTAATGTTAATATTAAATATAGACAAGTCTATTAAGTATTAGAAGATAAAGGATTATTTGAAGGCTTAGTTGTAAAAATTGATGATGCAGATTTTGATGGTTATACTGTTAAAACTAATTATGTAGATTGGGCTGTTACTACAACTGCTGAATCTAAGACTATTAAAGTTTCTATTGAATTACCTGATAGTGCTATAAATAAATATCAAGAAAAATCTTGTACTTTATCATTTAAAGGTGAAGCAATACAAGGAAATGCAAAAACTGAAAATGATAAAAATGAAACATATAATATTTCTACTCCTATAGATTTATTAGCCTTTGCAAGAAAAATAAATAATAATCAATTCCCATATACAAAAGTAGAATTATTAAACGATATTGATATGTCAGGAATTGATTATCCTTCTCCTTATTATCAAGCTAGTCATGATCTTGTATTTAATGGAAATAGTTATACAATTAGTAACTTCTCACCAGTTGAAACATATAAAGGTAGTGCAGCTGGTTCAGCTGGTTTAATTGCTAATTTTGGTGGAAATTCAATTACAGTTAATAATGTTAACTTTGAAAATGTTAATATCAAAGGTGATTTTGATGTTAATACAGATAAAAATAGAAATATAGCTGCTGGAGTTGTTATTGGTTGGGCTGATAGTGAAGCAAAAACTACTATAAGCCATGTTAGTGTAAGTGATGTATCTATATCTGATATTAAATATGCTGGTGGAGTAATTGGATATACATCTGGTACAGCTTCATTATCTAATATTACTGTTAGTAGTTCTACTAGCTTTATAAATAAAATTAATGGTTATACTGCTGGTAGTATTATTGGTCAAGTAGGTGGTAAAACAGCTACAATTGATATAATAACATATTCAGGAAGTACTTTAGTCTCTGGATATAAAAGAGAAGGTGGAGTAGTAGGTGCTGTATCATCAGGTTGTGGATTAGAAATTACAAACTTAGATACTGATAACTTTGGAACATATGTATCAATTAGTGGTAATGCAAGTGACGATAAAGGTACATATGTTGGATTAACTAGTAATAATACAAAAGTAAATGGCAGCTATTATTATGTTGTAAGTAGTGATACTGCATTACAAGCAATTAGTCCTACAACTACAGATAAATCGAATTCCTCATATATTATTGAACTAGGTGAAGGTACATATAATGGATATAATGCTACTAATTTAAAAGGTATAACTAAAGGCGTAACTATTGTTGGTAGAGGTAATAAAGATAAGATTATCTGGGTACAAGCTAATGGTAGTAATCAAAACAGCACAACTACAAATACAGTTGTTGATGCAGGTTGGTCTTTTCAAGGTACTCCTGTAACAATGAATAATGTTACTGTAACTTCTGGAGATAGTAGTGATTATTTAAGTGGTTTTATTGATGCAACTAGCGTAACTCTTAATGATTGTAAGGTATTAGTATATCATTCAGGTGGAGCAATGGGATTCTGGGGAACTAGTACAGCTAATTTCAATAGTTGTCATTTTGTAACCTGGTCAAACGAAAATTCATATAAAGTTGATGAAAGTAATATCTTTACATATTCAGCAAATGAATATAATTTTAAAGGTTGTACTTTTGATTCTTATGAATCTTCTATTAAGTTATATAGAGCACCTAATAGTACAACTGACACCAATATTGAAATTAATATATCTGGTTGTACATTTAATGGTAAAAATAGCAATAGTGGTGGAGCTGCATATTATAAATCAGCTATTACAATGCATATGAATAATCCAAGCGCTGATAAAAATCATTACTTAGTTAATATTGATAAAGCTTCAGTTGATAGTATTAATGGAAATTATGCAAATGGTCTATCTACAAAATATAAAAAGTTGATTGGTATAAAAAATTATGGAAATACAAGTGCAACATATTATTCAGATGAAATGCAAATTACAATCAAAGATACTGGAAGTAGTGATATTGTAGTCGATGATTTGAATCTTGCAACTAGACCTACTTCAGCAGATTAATAATCTTCACTCACAAACCATTTAAAATAATATATAATAATAAGTAGAAAGAAAATGTTAGGTGGTTAATAACTGCCTAACATTTTATTAAGTAATATGGAAAATAATGAATTAACTAATAACAAAGAAAAAGAAAAGAAGAGTGTTTTAAAAATAATTGGGAATATAGTAGTTTATATTTTATTTTTTATAATTTTTGTTTTTGCTTGTTTAAGTATAACTACTAGAGTTACTAATGGTAAAATAGGTAATTCTCAATTCTTAGTTGTTATTTCTAGTTCAATGGATGGTGAAAGCCAAGATGATTATTCAATTAAAACTATTCCTGTTAAATCGTTAATTAAAATTGATTTAGTAGAACAAGGAAAAGAAAATCAATTTTATTCTTCTTTGAAAAAGGGAGATGTATTAACCTTTAATTATTTACCATTAAATAACGCTACTATTACTCATAGAATTATTGAAGAACCCACTCTTTTAGAAGATGGTACTTATAAATATGTTTTAAAAGGTGATGCTGTAGCTGGTGAAGGTAATACTCAAACTCTTTATTCAGATGGTAGAAGTGGTGAAATCATTGGTAAAGTAACTTATACTTCTTTATTTTTAGGAAAGATATATTTTTTCTCTTCTTCTAAGTTAGGAACTATTTTATTAGTTGTCCTTCCTTCTACTGCTATTTGTTTATTTGAAATTGGAAAGATAATTTATATAGTTTCTGAAAATAAGAGAATAAAACAAGAAGCTGCTCAAAAAGAATTAGCAGATCAAAAAGATAAAGAAATTGAAGACCTTAAAAAGTTATTAGAAGAAAAGAATAAGAAAGAATAAATAATAAATTATATTGTTTCTATTTCTACTTCTGGATAAGAAGTAACTGTGTTATTTTGGTATCCAAATTTTTTACCCCAACCATTGTTGTAATTTAAAAATTCTTGGAAATTATAATAATGATCATAAGTGTAAAATATCTTCATTTCACTTAAATTAACTAAAGTAGGTGTTCCATAATAATATCTAGAATAGACTATTCTAAATGTTCCTCTTTTTCCGCCATAGCTATAATTAGCTCCACCTATATCTATTTCATAATAATCATATCTTTTACCTGATAAAGGTAATTCTGGTTCATTTGGATATTTGCTAGTGTCGTTAGAAAAATAAGAATGATTATATCTAACATAGCTTCCCCAAATAGTAGAAGAATCTCCTTTAGTTTTATCTACTTCAGAATAATTAGATGGTAAGCTATTAAAGCCTTGGATATAACAAGCTACTTCATTAGGAGTAATATATCCTCCACCTTTATATATTTTATTTACTACATTCTTTTGATAATCATATATTACATATGTATTGTTATTATCTTCATAAGTTGAAGTGTAATATTTAACATATTTATTATCTTTAGTAGGCTGAGAAGAAAAATTAGAAGACACATTAGAATAATTAGTATTATTACTACCAGATAAAAATCCATGTAAACTTCTATAATAACTATCTATATAACTAGTAGCAGGAGAATAGTTCTTATAAAATGTAGAACTTGAAATACCTGCATAAGGATCAACAGTATAAATAGTTTGACTAGTACTACTAGATGAACTAGATTTAATAGAAGAACTAGAACTTGAAGAAGATATATTACTACTTATAGATTCACTTGAACTAGAAACACTATTAAAAGAAGACAAACTTGAAGATGAAGATTTAGTATTAAAACTAATCTCACAAGAAGTGGTAGTAAATAACATTATTATTAAAAAAGTAAGTTTTCTATGTTTCATGTCTAAATTATTTTAATATATTATGTAAATATTAGACAATATCTTAATAATTAGTATGGTATAATTTTTTTGATGAAAAAATTTTTAAAGATATTTAGCTTATCATTAGTATTTGTCTTATCTTCATGTGAATTTGAGATAAATGGAAACTTTTCTTCTTCAAATGGAAATAATTCTTCAAGTAATAATTCAGTTAATGTAAATAGTTCTTCTAAGTCTAGTAGTTCTAGCTCAAGTAAGTCTTCTAGCTCTTCTAAAGTTAGTAGTTCTAGCTCAAGTAAGTCTTCTAGCTCATCTAAAGTTAGTAGTTCATCTAGCTCTGCTTCTATTGTTAATTCAGATAGTTTTGAAAATGAAGAAGTTACTATATATGCAGTAAATGATGTCCATGGAAAAATAAAAGCTACCACTAATTATGTTGGATTAGTTGGATTACAAGGTGCAATTAAAAATGACACTAGATACAATGATGAATCATTTATTATTTCAAGTGGAGACATGTGGCAAGGAAGTTATCTTTCTGGTAATGATAAAGGACTTTCTACTACTTTGTTATTAAATTCATTTGGAATTAAGTCAATGACACTTGGTAACCATGAGTTTGACTGGGGAATTGATCAAATTAAAACTAATATGGCACAAGCTAACTTTCCATTATTATGCGCTAATTTAATTGATTCAAATGGAAATAAAGCTAGCTGGGTACAAGATTATACAATTGTAGATGTAGGAACTAATTACAAAGTTGGAATTGTCGGTTTAATAGATAAAGTTGAATCATCAATTAAAACAACTAGATTAGAAGGATATACATTCTCATCTAATTTGTCTTATGTATATGATGCAGTAGATAATTGTAAAAAAGATGGTGCAGACGCAGTAATTTTATCAATACATGGAGATCAAGATGCTACATATGTAAATCAAATTCAAAAGCAAACTGATTTAGATGTAGTAGGAATATTTGGTGGACATTCACATAGCTTTGAAAAAGAAAATATTTCAAGTGATGTACATATTCCTTATGTTCAAGGTGGATGTGATTCAAATGGTTATTCATATATAACTATTAATAAAAGAACAAATAAATTAAAAGAATTAGGAAATGTCACACTTTCTGCTTCTACTTCTTCTACTTATCAAACATATGCTGATAAAGAATTTGCAACTAAAGTAAATGAATATATTGCAAGTGTCCCTGAACAAGTAGTTGGATATATTAAAGGAAGTTGGAGTAAAGATCAAACTGCTAACTTAGTATTAAAAGCAATGGCAGAAGCTTGTAAAATACAATTCCCAGAAAAGAATTATTCTACATCTAATTTATTAGCAATTCATAATACAGCTGGAATTAGAGGGAAGTTCCCTGGAAATAGTAGTACTACAACAACAATTACAATGGAAGATGTTCAAGTTGTATCTCCATTTGATAACACAGTTGTCTTATTAAGAGGAAATACAGTAAGTACAAGTCAAATAAAAAATCATTATACATATCCAGACTCTTCATGTGTTAAAGATAAATCTACTAATTATGATATTGTAGTAATTGATTATTTAATATCAAATCCAAGTTACAATTATGGAACTTACGATACATCTAACCAAGTGAATTTAATAGATCCTGAATCAGATGAGAATTATATTATCTTTGATGTTGTAGCTAATTATATAACTAGAAATTCAAGTCAATCTAATCCAATTAAATCAAGTGATTATAATTCATAATATTCAAATTAAAGCCTAGAGACAAAAAATCTAGGCTTTTAACGTGGAATTTTAATGAAGCTTATGATTTATAAGTTTGATGTTTTAAATGCTTTAATTTTTAGATTTGCAGTAGCAAAATTGGAAAACCATTAAAAACGATGTTTTAAAATATTGGAAAACCATTAATTTTAAGGTATAATTTTATTAGAAAACCATAATATAAGTAAGGGAATAATATGTTTTATAGAAAAATAGAAGAAAAATTATATGATTATTATCAAAATATTGATGACAATATTTTAATTGTTACCGGTGCAAGACAAATTGGTAAGAGCTTTATAATTAGAGAAACTGCAAAGAAATATTTTAAAAATTATGTTGAAATCAATATGCAAGATGATTTCGACGGGGATAAAATATTTGAAAATGTAAGAACAACAAATGAATTTTATCTTCAAATAGGTGCTTTATATGGAAATAACATAAATGATATAAATGACACAATAATTTTTATAGATGAAATTCAAGTATATCCTCAATTATTATCTTTATTAAAACCATTAAAACAAGATAAAAGATTCCGTTATATTGCTAGTGGCTCTTTACTTGGTATTGCATTAAAACATCAATTTATTCCTATGGGGAGTATTTATGAATTAAAGATGTATCCATTAGATTTTGAAGAATTTTTATTAGCTAGTGGAGTTAGTAAAGACGTTATTTTATATTTAAGAAATTGTTATGAAAATTTAACTCAAGTATCTGATTCTATTCATAAAGTTATCTTAGAAAAGTTTAAAGAATATCTAATATGTGGGGGATTACCAGCTGCTATAAAAGAATTCTTAAATAAAAATGTCGCTAAAACTAGAAATATTCAACAAACAATATATACATATTATAAAGATGATGCATCAAAATATGATGAACTACATAAATTGAAAATTAGAAATATATATGACTTTCTCCCTTCATATATGGAAAATAAAGTTAAAAGAATTCAATTTAAAAAGATAGAAAATATTGAAAACGCTAATTTAAAAAGATACCAAGATGAATTTGATTATTTAATTGGCTCAGGAATTGCTTTAGGAGTTAAAGCTGTAGCTAATCCAATTTATCCACTAGTAGAATCTTCTAGTAAAAATCTAATAAAGCTATATTATAACGATGTTGGAATATTAACAAATATCTTATATAAAAATAATATAAACGCTATATTAAATAAAGATACAAGTATAAATTTAGGAAGCGTATATGAAACAGTTTGTGCATGTGAACTTGCTGCTCATAACAATGATTTATATTATTTTGATACTAAAAAAGTAGGTGAAGTAGATTTTCTAATTAACGATTATAATAATTTAACAATTATGCCTATAGAAATAAAATCAGGTAACAATCAAAATAACTTTAGAGCTATCCCTAAATTATTAAAAGAACCATATAATTTGAAAAAAGGATATGTATTTGTAAACGATAATAAGATTGATAAAAAATCTAATCTAATTACATTACCAATATATATGATTATGTTTATCTAAACTAAAAAACTCAATTAATTCTTAGACTATTTACTAAGCTAATTGAGTTTTATTATTGTTATTTATCTGCTTTATATCCTCTAGAATGATCAATTGAACTTGCAATAAATCCAGTAAATATAGGAGAAGACTTTAATGGTCTAGATTTAAATTCTGGATGGAATTGACATGCTACAAAGAAAGGATGGTCCTTTAATTCAACTATTTCAGTTAATCCAGTTTGTGGGTTAATTCCTGAAACAATGAAGTTTCCATCTTTTAACCTATTAATAAAAGCAGGATTTACTTCATAACGATGTCTATGTCTTTCTTTAATGACTTCTTGTTTATAACATTTATAGGCAATAGATGATTTATCTAATTTACATTCATAAGAGCCTAAACGCATAGTACCACCTAATTTAATACCATGATATTGATCAGGTAAATAATCTACAATAGGGTAATTAGTAGTAGGATCAAATTCTGTAGAGTTTGCATCTTTTAATCCAATTACATCATTAGCATATTCAATAACTGCTAATTGTAATCCAAGGCATATTCCTAAAAATGGAATCTTATTTATTCTTGCATATTTAATTGCAACTTTCATTCCATCAGTGCCTCTTTCACCAAATCCACCAGGAACTATAATTCCATCTACTCCTATTAATTCACTTTCAGCGTTTTCTTCATTTAATTTAACTGAGTCAATCCATTTAACAGATACTTTTCTATTTAATGCATAACCAGCAAATTTTAATGATTCATATACAGACATATATGCATCGTGAAGTTCTACATATTTACCAACTAAGGCAATATTAACTTCTTCTTTTAAATTAGCGATGATATTTACTAAACCTTGCCAATCTGATAAATCAGCTAATGAAGCGCCTAATCTAAAATGATCTAAGACTATTTCATCTAATTTTTGTTCGTGTAAGTCTAATGCTACTTGGTAGATGATCTTTTGATCTTTAGCAACTAAGACATTTCTTACTGGAACATTACAAAATGAAGATATTTTTTCTCTTGTTTTATCATCTATGCTCACTTCAGATCTTAAAATTAAGATATCAGGTTGGATACCTAAAGAAGATAATTCTTTAACTGAGTGTTGAGTAGGTTTTGTCTTAGTTTCACCAGAAGTTTTTAAATAAGGAACTAAAGTATTATGGATATATATTGTATTTTCATATCCAAAATCAGCTCTTGCTTGTCTAATTGCTTCAATAAATGGTAATGATTCAATATCACCAACAGTTCCACCAATTTCTGTAATTACTACATCAGCTTTAGAAGCATTTGCAGCATCTATTAATCTTTGTTTAATTTCATTTGTAACATGAGGAATAACTTGAACTGTAGCGCCTAAATATTCACCTTTTCTTTCTTTATCTAAGATTGTTTGATAAATCTTACCAGAAGTAACAGAAGATTCTTTTGTTAAAGAAAGATCGGTAAAACGTTCATAATGTCCTAAGTCAAGATCAGTTTCGGCTCCATCGTTAGTAACAAAAACTTCACCATGTTGATAAGGAGACATAGTACCTGGGTCAACATTTAAATATGGATCGAATTTTTGCATAAAGACTTTTAAGCCTCTTTTTCTTAACATCATCCCTAAACAAGAAGCAGAAATTCCTTTACCTAAAGAAGAAACAACTCCACCAGTGACAAATATAAATTTTGTATTCATATTAAAAAGTCTCCTTTTATTATCTAATTAAATTTTTATATAAATTGGGTGCCTCATTTATTTTAACATAGTCATATTTTATAAAAAAGATAAAAAGAGAAAATGTAAAAAGAAGAGAAGGAAAATAAAGTGAAAGGAATGATAGACAATAAAATGAAAATGTCTACACTTAGGTTACCACTGCAAAAAAATCATTTTTGTTTTGAAACAATCAATAAATTAAGTATACAAGAATCTATAACAATTCTTAATTTTTTAATGTTCCAATTGGTACTATTAAGATACCATCTTTTCTTTTATAGGCATACTCGCCAATACCTGTTAAGATCATTAAGAAAGAAGGAGAATTCATTTTATCGGTATCGATTTTTCTTTCCATAGCTTTAAGTGATTTAACTCCTTCTTCAATTAGCTTATCTCCGCCTAGTTTTATCTCAATTAGACCATATTTACCATTTCTTAAATGTATTACTGCATCTACTTCCTGACTATCTTTGTCCCTATAGTGATAAACTTCACCATTTAATGCTTGAGCGTATACCCTTAAATCCCTTACACATAATGTTTCAAATAAGAATCCAAGAGTTTTTAAATCGTTTATTAAATCGTTAGGTCCAATTCCTAGAGATGCACAAGCAATAGAAGGATCTATGTAATAACGTGTATTAGAAGACCTAATTGCTGTTTTTGTTCTTAAATTTGGATTCCAAGCTGGCATATCTTCTATTACGAATATTTTTTTCAAGGCATTAATATAAGAGGCCACAGTTTCTTTGTTAATAGAACTCTCATCATTAGCAGAAATATCTAATGCAATTTGTGTGTTTGGAACTTGTTTTCCTTGATTTCTTGCATATGAACGCATTAATCTTTTGATTTTTTCAGGGTTCTTTTGAATATTATCTACCCTATTTATATCAGAATGAACTACTGCATCAACATAATCAAAAGCTTGTTCTAAAGCAATACTATCTTTCATCTCTAGAGAAAGAGGCCAACCACCTCTAGCAATAAGAAATGTAAGACGCTCAATACTTAAGCTTGATTGACCATCAATATCTTTTTTACCTTCAAAAATATCGTGTAAACTTACTTCACCATTAGAATCACCAGATTCATATAGACTCATAGGTCTCATTGTAAGCCATGTAAAACGTCCTGTCCCTGAATGTGTTATTTCTTTTGTGTCAGGAGGAACTGCTGAACCAGTTAGAATGAATTGTCCTAATTCTTGCCTATGATCAACTTCAAATCGTATGGCATCCCAAAGTTTTGGCGCTATTTGCCATTCGTCAATTAATCTTGGTGTTGCACCATTTAATAGCCTTTTAGGATTAATGTCAGACATTGAAATATTTTGTTCTTTATTTAATGGATCATCCATATAAAGAATACTTGATGCGAATTGTTCTGCAGTAGTTGTTTTTCCACACCACTTAGGTCCCTCAATAAGAACAGCTCCTTTGCCTTCTAATTTTCTAACTAAAATTTCATCAACAATACGCTTTCGATATTTTCTCATCTAATACAACCTCGCTTCTTAAATTTGAATACCATTTATATTTTTATTTTAACTTATTAATGAATTTTAATCAACGCTAATCCGATACTTGGCGGAATTTCAATCCGATGTTTGGCGATATTTCAATCCGACACTTGGCGATATTTAAATATCAAACTTTTGCAGTAGTCAACATTTTTAGACCTCCTTCCCTAAATTATAACTTGATTGTATCAAGATACGAATTAGCGAGTTGAACAATGTTAATCCACATGTGTCTTAACATTGTTCAATGTGTCTACTTTTAGGTTACCACTTCAGTTACCACTTCGTGACAGTCTTCGCATTTGTGATAAAACACTATTAAAAGCTTATCGCATTTGTGATAAAATAAGTGTGTAAGCTTATCGCGTTTGTGATAAACAGTTAGTAAATTGCGCTCGCAGATGTGATAATAATGGTAATTATTTTTAATGGAGGCTATTATTTATGGGGAAATCCGATGAAAAAATGAGTGATATGGAAATTGAATTTGAAAGAAAAGTATATAAAGAAATGCTATGGTGGAAACAAAATAAAGCCCCTGATTATGCATTATTTTTAAAAGGAGCTAGACGTGTTGGAAAAAGTACATTAGCTAGAAGACTTGGAAAAAATGAATATAGAAGTTATATAGAAATAAGATTTGATAAAGCCCCAAATGAAATAAAAGATTTGTTTATTAATTCTTTAGAAGACTTAGATGAATTTTTTAATAAGATACAAGTTTTTTATAATACTAGACTTTATAAAAATGAATCTTTAATTATATTAGATGAAATTCAACTTTTTCCACAAGCAAGACAAGCTGTAAAAACCTTACTTGAAGATAAAAGATATCATTATGTTGAAACCGGTTCATTAGCATCAATAAAGAAAAAATCTAAAGATATATTGATTCCTTCAGAAGAATATCAATTAGATGTTTTACCAATGGACTTTGAAGAATTTTTAATGGCAATGGGTGATGATATAACATATGAAGTATTAAAAAAGCATTTTGAAAATAGAAAGCCTTTAGGAAATTTGCATAGAAAAATAATGTATTCATTTAGAGAATATATGCTTGTAGGTGGAATGCCTCAAGCAGTTCTTAGTTATTTTAAAACAAAAGATTTTGGTGAAGTTGATTTTGTTAAACAAAGCATTTTAAATTTATATGAGTCTGATATTGATGTTCAAAAGGAAGAAAATCCAATTTATGTAAAAAACATTTTTTGGCACATACCTTCTGAGTTATCTAAACATGATAAAAGATATAATTTATCCCATGTAGATCCAAACGCTAGAATGAGAGAATATAAAGATCCTATAGCATGGTTAGATGAAGCTATGATAATTAATGTAGTTGAAAATGTTAACGATCCTTCTGTTGCGTTTAATTTATCCACAATAGATCCTTCTTTTAAATGTTATATGATGGATACAGGACTTCTAATTTCTTTAGCATATAAAAATAAGGATTATTTAGAAAATGAATTATATAAAGCTATATTGTTTGATAAACTTCATATTAATGAAGGAATGATTGTTGAAAATGTTATTGCGCAAGCCTTAAGAACTAAAGATCAAAAAGTGTATTTTTTTAAGAAAACAAATAAAGAATTAAAGACAACAATTATAGAAATAGATTTCTTAATAAGAAGAGATACTAAAGTTATTTCAGTTGAAGTTAAATCTTCAGAATCAAATTTTATAAAATCAATTAAAAAATTCAAAGAAATGTATAATTGTAAAATTGGACAAGGATATGTTCTTCATGAAGGTGATATAAAAATAGAAAACGATTTAATTTATTTACCTTATTACATGGCTTTTTTAATTTAAAGTCGCTTGAAAAAGTCCACTATTCAATTAAAAAGTCCCTTGAAAAAGTCTACCTCAATGTTAAAAACTCGCTTGAAAAAGTCCACTCTTTAATTGAAAACTCGTTTGAAAAAGTCTAAAATAAAGAAGGTGATATTATGTTTAAAAGAAAGATTGAACAAGAATTAATACAATGGAAAGAATCTTTAAAAATAAAGAAAAAAGCTTTTGTGTTAAAAGGAATGAGACAAGTCGGTAAGACAACTATTATTAAAGAATTTGCTAAGAAAAATTTTGATAATGTAGTGTATATCAATTTTAAAGTAGATGTTGATCTAAAAGACGCATTTTCAAGTAATTTAGATCCAAATTATATTATTAGAATCTTATCATTGATAAGGCCTAATTTTAAATTTATTCCTAATAAAACAGTTATTATTTTAGATGAAATCCAAGAATGTCAAGGGGCAAGAGCTAGTATAAAACCATTTATGGAAGATGGAAGATTTGATATTATCGCATCTGGTTCATTATTAGGAATAAAAGGATATAACAAAAAATATCATGGTGGAGTACCAGTAGGCTTTGAGCACCAAGTTTATTTAAGAGCTATGGATTTTGAAGAATACTTATGGGCTATAGGAATAAGTGAAGATATAATCAATTCTTTAAAAGAATGCTTTATTAATAAAAAACCAATAGATAAATTTATTCATAATTGCATGATTAAGTATTTTAAAGAATATATTTGTGTAGGTGGAATGCCTGCGGTTGTTAATGTGTTTTTAAAAACTAATAATTTTAATTTAGTTAGAAAAGAACAAAGAGATATCTTAGAAAGCTTTAAAGATGATTTTGGAAAGCATCTAAATGAAAATGAAGAAGAAAAAGTTGATACTTCTTTACTTACTAGAATAAATAAAGTTTATGATTCAATTCCTTCTCAGTTAGCAAAAGAGAACAAAAAATTCTTTTATTCTAACTTAGAAAAGAAAGCAACAAGTGATAAATATGATCCAGCAATTAAATGGTTACAAGAATATGGATTAATTGAGTATTGTTATAACTTATCAACAATAGAGTCTCCTTTTATCGGATATAAAATAGATGACATATTTAAGTTGTATTTTACAGATACAGGATTATTTATTTCTATGTTAGATGATAATTCTGCTAATGATATTATTTTAAAAGACATGGGAATATATAAAGGCGTAATATATGAAAATATTGTTGCGGATGCTTTTATTAAAAACAATGTACCACTATATTATTTTTCAAAGAATTCAGGATTAGAAATAGATTTTATTATTAAATATAATGATGAAATTAATCTTGTTGAAGTAAAAGCTAAAAATGGTAACGCTAAAAGTGCTAAAACTGTTTTGTTAGATAATGTTAAATATCCTAATGCTAATAAGCTTATTAAACTATGCGAAGCTAATATTTCAAGTACTCAAAACACATTGGTTTTACCATATTATTTAGCTTTTTTATTAAAATAATTATTCTACAATCTTACCTTTTTCAATCTTATAAATTCTATTACATATAGCCATTGTAGACTTTCTATGCGAGACTAGAATGACTGTTTTATCTTTGCATTCTTGCTTTATAGAATTTAATATAATTCCTTCATTTATTGAGTCTACATTAGAAGTTGGTTCATCTAATAATATTAAATTAGCGTTAGATAAGAAAGCTCTTGCTAAGCCAATTCTTTGTTTTTCGCCTGCAGAAATATTGTCACCAAGTTGACCTACTCTTGATTCATATCCATCTTTTAATGATTCAATAAATTGATCAATAGAGGCTTTTTTACATGCTTGTTTTATTTGTTCTAAACTGGCATTTTTATTAGCGATTTTTAAATTGTTTAAAATAGTATCATCAAATAAATAAGTTGATTGACTTACTAAGGTGACATTATTTAATAAAGAAGTGGTGTTTATTTGATTTATATCTATGTTGTTATATTTAATAGATCCATTATTTGCGTTATAAAATCTAAGTAATAATTTTAATATTGTGGATTTACCAGATCCTGAATCTCCAATAATTCCAATAATTTCGCCTTTATTAACTTTAAAGGATACATCATCTAATATATTTATTTGATTATCATAACTAAATGAAAGATTATTTACTTCTAAATTATTAAATACAAAGTCTTGTTTAGATGTGATTTCTTTTGTAAGAGGTTGTTCTTTTAATAATTTTAGAATTCTATCACCAGAAGCGAATGTTTGATTTAAATTAGAAGGGAGATTAGCAAGACTTAAAGCAGGTCCAAATCCTGAAAATATAGCACATACTCCAATTAACATCATATTAAATGGTAAGCCTAAATATATTACTAATATTAATCCAATAGCTAAGCTTAAGAAAATAAAGAATGTAACTGCAAATTCAGATATGCATGTGCATAAGCTTGTCTTTTGCTTTATTAATTTAGTCTTATCTAATAAAGTCTTATTTTTAGTATCTAATTTTTCTTTTCTAGAAGAAGAATTATCGTTCAAATTAATTTCTTTTACACCTTTAATTGAATCTAAGAAAAAGGAATTAAAATCAGCAAAGGTAGTTCTATATTCAACTCCAACTTTTTCTAATGACTTTGAATAAATAATTGGTAAGATAATTCCAATTACTAAATAGGCTAATAAAAAGACTAAGCTTAAATAGAAAGAGAAGATAAATCCAATAAATAAGAAAATAGTAATAAAATATAAAAAAGCAATACAAATAGGGGATAAAGTGTGAGCATAGAATACTTCTAATGTTTCAACATCACTTGTTAACATTGAAATTAAAGATCCTTTATTTTTATCATCTACTTTACTAGGGGCTAATTTTCTTAAACATATAAACAATTTATCTCTTAATATTGCTAATAATTTAAAGGCAATATAATGGTTAGAATATTGTTCAACATATCTTAATACGCCTCTTAATAGTCCACATACTAAACAAATTATGATAAATGAATAATAAGGAAGATTAATTGCTGCACCTATATTAAAGGCTTCATTTAAATATTTACTTATAGCACATACTCCAGAAATAGTTACTCCACTTGCTAATAAAGAACCTAAAGTTCCATTAATAGCAGCAAAGATCATAAAATAAGTAAAGCTACCTAATATTGTTAATAAACTAAAGGAAATTTTAATTCCAGATTCTCTAATTTTCTGTTTCATAATTAAATATTCTCCTTATTTAAGTAAGCTTTTTCTTGGCTAGATTGAAGCATGTATTGTTTATAAAATCCACCTTGAAGGGAAATAAGCTCATCAAAATTTCCTTGTTCAATTAGTTGACCATTATCTAAATAATAAATGTTATTAGCCTTTATTATATTTTCTAAACGATGGGAAATAACTATAACATTAGCTTTAGATGCTAATTTATAAATAGTGTTAAAGATAATTTCTTCACTTTCAATATCGATATTAGAAGTAGCTTCATCAAAGATATATATCTTTTTAGGAACTACAAGGTTTAAAGCAAGGGCTAGTCTTTGCTTTTGACCACCTGAAATGTTATTAGCGTCTTCATTTATTGTTTTATCTAATCCGCCATTTTTAATAATGTAATCGTATAAGTTAACTTGTTTTAATGCATTATATATTTCTTGGTCAGTTATATCTTCTTTGTACATTTTAAAATTATCTTTTATAGTTTCATTAAATATGTAGGTGTTATAACTTACTAAACCTATATGAGAATAATAATCTTTTTTAGAATAAGAATATAAATCTTTATCACCAATTAATATTTGACCATTGTTAAGTTTATATTCACCAAGTAATAATTTAACAATAGTAGATTTGCCTGAACCAGATTGTCCACATATTCCACTTATGCCTTTACAAGGGAATTTTAAAGAGATATTATTTAAGGCATTATATTCATTATTGTACGAAAATGTAACATTCTTAAATTCAATATTTACATCTTCTAATTTATTTTCTCCCCATTTAATTTCTTGATAATCTAAAATGGTTTGTATTTTCTTTCCTGCACTAATTCCATTCATAGCAATGTGAAAATATGAACCAAGAGTTCTTAAAGGAAGGAAGAATTCTACAGCAGTTAACATGATAAAAAGGGCTATAATCCAAGTGATATTATTTGAATATAATTCACTTATAGTAAGACAAATGCCACTAGCTGCTCCTAAATATGCTACTAAATCCATTATAGTGACACTAGATAGTTGCATAACTAAGACTTTCATGGTGATCTTTCTAAATTCTTCAGCTGATATATTTAATTTTTTATTGTAATCTTCATCGTATTGAAAGATTTTTAAATCTTTTAAACCTTGTATACCATCTAAGAATAAATCACCCATTGATGTGTATTTTCCCCAATATTTTGCAAATATTTTTTTTGCATATTTTGAAACTGCCACAATAGAAATAGGAATTAAAGGAACTAAGCAGATTAATAATATAGCGACTTTATAATCTAAAAATACATATATTAAAAATAAGATAAAAGGAGAAATAGTAGAATAGAAAAATTGAGGTAAATAATTAGAAAAATATATATCTAATTGTTCTATTCCTTCAATTGATACTTGAGTTAAACCTGCTAAATTTAAATCGCCTATTTGCTTTTGATCAATCTTTATTATTTTGTCATATATTTGTTCTCTTAGATTTTGCTTTACTTTTCTTCCAAGAATATCTTTCAATGAGTTAGCAAAATAAGTAGTAATAAACTTAGCAATTACTCCTAGTAAGCCACATACAATATAATTGATTAATTTATTCTGATTTATAGTGTATGGATTTATATTATCTAAAAGTGGTTGTAAGCTAATATATAAGATTTTACATATTGAAAATGTAATTAATAAAGAAGATAACATTCCTATTATCATTAAGATAATAATTAATATTATGTATTTTTTGTTTTTTCCTAATAGTTTAAATAAATTTTTATCTATCATAAGTTAATTCCTTTTAACTATATAATTATAATTGATATTGTTAAAAAAATAATGTAAAAAGCTTGAATGAAATTAAATTATTTAATATAAATACTATGAAAAGAGAAAAAATATGATAGATGTAGAAGCAAAAAGAAAAAGAGAAATTAAAGTGGTTAATCTAATGATAGGAATCTATTGTAAGAAAAAGCACCACACCAAAAAAGGACAACTATGTCAAGAATGTCAACAATTAGCTGATTATGCTACATTGCGTACTTCTAAATGTCCATTTATGGAAACTAAGACTTTTTGCTCTAGATGTAAAGTTCATTGTTATAGACCAGATATGAAAGCAAAAATTAAAGAAGTAATGAAGTTTTCTGGTCCTAGAATGATGATTTATCATCCTATATTAGCAACTAAGCATGGATTTTATACTTTAAAAGATAATATTAAAAATAAGAAAAAAGACAAAAAAGAAAACGAAAAATAACTAATATTAATACATAAAAGGAATCATTAATAACTAATAAATTATGATGGTTTCTTTTTTAGTTTCTTAAATTTGTAAAATCTTCTTTTTAATAGTACAATAATACTGACAAATAATTCACTGAAAATAAAGTCAGTGTAAAAGGAGGTGCGTATGTTTATTCATAGAGAAAAAGAATTAAATGAAATAAATACTGAATTAGAAGGCGTATCTAAAAAAATAGTAATATATGGAAAAAGAAGAGTAGGTAAAACGGCTTTAATAAAAAAGGTAATTGAAGGGAAGAATAATTGCATATATTTTGAATGCATTCAAGATACTCTTAATGAAAATTTGAAATTGTTTCAAATGATTTTAAATAAGATAATATCTATTCCTTCTTATATTAAATTTGAATCATTTAATCAAGTCTTTGAATATTTAAATGGATTAAACACAAAATTCACAATCGTTTTTGATGAATATCCTTATTTAAAAAAGATGAATAATTCAAATACAATTGATAGTATTTTCCAAAATATATTCGATAATTATTCAAACAATTTGAATTTTATAATATGTGGTTCTGAGATTAATATGATGAATGAATTATTAAATGAGGGTAATCCTTTATTTGGTAGATTTACTAAAAAAATATACATTGATGAATTAAATTATTTAGAAGCTTCATTATTTTATGAAAATAAATCAATAATGGATAAGATTGCTTTTTATTCTATATTTGGTGGAAGTCCATACATAAATTCATTTATAAATAAAGAAGATTCAATTGAAAATAATATTAAAAGATTGTTTTTAGATGATCATAGCCTTGTATATAATTACGCAGATTCTTTACTTATATCTGATGCAATTAATAGTTTACAAGCTAAAAAAATAATAGCTTTTATTGGAAATGGTAAAAAAAGATATTCAGAAATTGAAAGCCATATTGATTTAGAAAAGACGGGTAAAATTGCAAAATCTTTAAAATCTTTAGTATCAATTAAATTGCTAAAAAAGACATATCCAACAAATAAAACAAACGATGATAAAAAAGCTTATTATGAAATTAATGATAATGTATTAAGATTCTTCTACACATATGTTTATTCTAAAAATTCATTAATTGTTTCTATTGGTGTGGATAATTTTTATGAAGAATATATAAAAGATTCATTAATTACTTTTATTTCCCATAGATTTGAAGAAATTGTAAGAAATTATTATTCTATCTTAAGTGTAAAAGGAAAATTACATGGTGTTAGAAATATTGGAACTTACTATTATGATGATCCTAAAAATAAGACAAATGGAGAATTTGATGTCATCTTAGAATTTAAAGAATATTTGAAAATAATAGAAGTAAAATATTATAAAAATAAGCTCACATTAAAAGAGATGGATAAAGAAGTAGAACAAATAAAGAAAATCAAAACAAATTTAAAAGTTGAATATGCATTTATTGCAACATCTGGATATGAATCATCTAACTATGAATGTATAGATGTTAACTGTTTATATAATATTTAGTGTTGTTAGTAAGATGAAATTTATTAATGATTGTAGATATTTAAAAAAGGCGTAATTTAGCGTAATAAAAAGTTAAAGTGTCAAGATAAAATGAATCGGCTTAGAAAAAAGTTAAGCAATTTATATTTTTATTTATAGCCTAGAATTTTCAGCTGTTTTTTAACAATTTTTTCTTTGTTTAGGAAATTGTATTTGTAGCGAAAAAAATTAAAAAACACAATCCTAGGGCTAAAATTGTGTTACTTTTCTATTTTATAAATGAAAT